>JAFUUM010000447.1 GCA_017477805.1 Lachnospiraceae bacterium | reverse complement strand
TACTTTTTGCAGAAGTCATCCACTTCCGCGGTGTAGAACGGACTGGGAGAAAAGTTTCCCATTCCGCCGGTGTTAAGACCCTGATCCCCGTCCTTGGCCCGCTTGTGATCCTGGGCTGAGGCCATGATCCGGATGGTCTTTCCATCTACAAAGGAGAGAACCGATAATTCTCTTCCGGTCATGAATTCTTCGATGACCATGGTGTTTCCGGCATCTCCGAATTTCTTATCTTCCATGATGGTCCGGACGCCTTCTTCCGCATCCGCAAGGTTTTCGCAGATGAGAACGCCCTTCCCGAGAGCCAGTCCATCCGCTTTCAAAACAATGGGGAAGGCTGCCTTATCGCTGCGCAGATAGGCAAGGGCTGCTTCCGCATCGGTAAAGGTCTCGTAAGCTGCGGTGGGGATGTTGTACTTTTTCATCAGATCCTTGGAGAATGCTTTGGACCCTTCCAGGATCGCTGCATTTTTCCGGGGACCGAATGCACGGATGCCTGCTTTTTCCAGCTCATCCACAAGACCGCCCACCAGGGGATCATCCATTCCCACGATCACGAGATCGATGGCCTTTTCTTTGGAAAACGCCACGATCTTGTCAAATTCCATTGCCCCGATGGGAACGCATTCCGCCAGGGAGGCAATGCCCGCATTTCCGGGTGCACAGTAGATCTTATCCGCTCTTTTGCTGCGGCTGACAGCCAGCGCGATCGCATGCTCTCTTCCGCCGCTTCCTACGATCAGAACCTTCATCTTCCATCCTCTTTCTTAACTGTTTTCCAGGGATAACTCTCCGGTGGCGATCTTATCGATCACACCGGGTAAGATCACCCATTCTGCCTGTTCCATAACCCGTTTTTGCAGCACTTCCGGAGTATCTCCGGGCTGTACTTCCACTGCTTTCTGCATCAGGATCGGGCCGGTGTCCACACCGTCATCCACGATATGCACCGTTGCTCCGGTGACTTTCACCCCACGGGCCAGGGCCGCTTCATGGACTTTCAGGCCGTAATAGCCTTTTCCGCAGAAAGAAGGGATCAGGGACGGGTGGATATTGATGATCCGCCGGGGGTACTTCCGTACCAGCTCCGAAGGGATATTTACCAAAAAGCCGGCAAGCACGATGAGATCCGGCGATACGCTGTCGATCTCTTCAATGAGTGCCCTGTGGAACTCTTCTCTGTCAGCATAATCCTTGGGAGAAACACAAACGCCCTTTACTCCGGCATTCTTGGCACGCTCCAAAGCGTACACGCCGGGATTGTTGCTGATGACTTCCACCACTTTTGCATTGCGGACAGTGCCCTTTTCGATGCCGTCAAGGATGGCCTGAAGATTGGTGCCGCCGCCGGATACGCATACGAGGATCTTTAACATAAGGTCACTCCCTTTTCTCCCTCAACGATCTTACCCACGATGTAAGGAGTATCTCCGGCTGCCTTTGCGGCTTCCATGGTCTTCTCCACATCGGCGGGATCCACTGCAAGGATCATGCCAAGGCCCATATTGTAAGTGTTGTACATCATCTGATCGGAAATACCGCCCTTTTCCTGAAGGAGCTTGAAGATGGGAGGTACGGGGAAGCTCTTAAGATCCACTTCCGCGTTCACGCCGTCCTTCAGCATGCGGGGGATATTCTCGTAAAAACCGCCGCCGGTGATGTGGCTGCAGGCCTTTACTCTTACACCTGCGTCCTTGATGGACTTCAGGGCTTTTACATAGATCCTGGTGGGAGTCAGGAGGGTCTCTCCAAGGGTTGCTCCCAGCTCGTCATAATAAGTTTCCAGGCTTTCTTTGGTCATGGGGAAAACTTTCCGGATCAGAGAAAAGCCGTTGGAATGGATACCGGTGCTGGCAAGACCGATGAGCACATCTCCTGCCTTTAAGTTCTCGCCTGTGATCATGTCCTTTTTATCGGCAACACCAACGGTAAAGCCGGCTACATCATATTCGTCTTCTGGCATCAGTCCGGGATGCTCTGCGGTCTCACCGCCAACAAGAGAACATCCTGCCTGCTTACAGCCTTCCGCAACACCCTTTACGATCTCTGCGATCTTCTCGGGGATGTTTTTACCGCAGGCGATATAATCCAGGAAAAACAGAGGCTCGCCGCCGGCACATGCCACATCGTTCACACACATGGCCACGCAGTCGATCCCCACGGTATCATGCTTGTCCATCAGGAACGCTGCCTTGATCTTGGTACCAACGCCATCGGTTCCGGATAAGAGAACGGGCTCCTCCATGTCTTTGATGGCCTTTAAAGAAAATGCTCCGGAGAATCCGCCGATGCCGCCGAGGACCTCGGGCCTTACGGTCTCGCTCACATATTTTTTCATCAGTTCTACGGATCTGTATCCGGCTTCGATATCCACACCTGCTGACTTGTAATCCATTTCCTGTCCTTTCCGCCGCTCTCTGCGGCCGACGCGTTTACGGTCTTATTATTTTGTATATGCCTTGTAACCGACTTCCTGAAGCTTCTTGTCTTTTGCTTCCACTTCAGAGGCCATGTCAGCACTGTATTTTTTCAATTTTTCCAGAAGAGCCGCATCGCCGGTAGCAAGGATCTTAGCTGCCAGGATGCCTGCGTTGGCACCGCCACCGATGGCTACCGTTGCCACGGGGATACCGGTGGGCATCTGAACGCTGGAATACAGGGAATCTCTTCCACCGAGAGAAGTGGTGTGCATGGGAACGCCGATGACCGGCAGCGGGAAGATCGCTGCGCACATGCCCGGCAGATGAGCTGCCATGCCGGCTCCGGCGATGATCACCTTAAATCCCTTTGCTTCCGCGCTCTTTGCGTACTCAAAGAACTGATCCGGCTCTCTGTGAGCCGAAAGGATTGTCATTTCGTAGGAAATACCGAACTTTTCCAGTATATCCGCTGCTTTTGCCATAACGGGCATGTCCGAATCGCTGCCCATGATGATCCCAACCTGTGCCATCTTCCTGTCTCCTTTTTTCATAAACTCCTCATTTTGCTCTCCGAATACAACAATCTGATATCGTACCCGCGAGCAAACACTACCTATGGTAGTTTAGCCGATATTTGCATTACATGCAACCTTTAGGGAAGTTCCCCCAGCCTTTTGACAAAATGCCGGTAATTCCTGTTTTGTCCGCAAAGTTCCGAAGAGACCGCAAAATCCGTTTTTACGCTGCTCCCCGTCTCCTCCGTGACCTCTTTTCGGGCTTCGGAAAAGGCTTCCAGCCTCCTCGTTGCCAGATTGGCATCAAAGAGGATCAGAAAATCTTTCTCTTCCCCATCTTTTGCCGGTACCGTAGAGAGTTCCGTCAGATCCCCCCACTCCAGAAAGCCCGATGCATAGGGAAGGGTGCGGGCAAACTCCCCGGGGAAACTCACGCCCATCCTTGCAGCCTCTGTCAGAGAGTGCTTTAACACCGTCTCCGAATAATCACTGTAGAACCAGTAGAAAGACTCCTGAAAGGTATCCGGGACCAGAACTTCCTCTCCCTCTTCCGCTTTACAGGCGATCTCTCCCAAAACCTGCAGGAGAAGTTCCAGCCGGATCACGTCCTCTTCCCGGCCCCGGTCGGTAATGCGTTTTGTTTCCCCCAAAAGGAGCCGGATGTATGGCGCGGTCTCAGGGTACTCTGCGGCTGCTTTTTCCGCAGTTTCCCCTGCGGCATCTTCCATGACCGGGACTTCTTTGGACCCTTCCGAAGCCTCTCCGGCTGCCCCTTTCAGAGCCTCCCGGATCAGTTCATTCAGAAAACACGCAAAGGGCTTCCCCTTTTTTTCGACCTGGTCGATATCGGGTAAGCCCTCCTGATGAAGTTCTTTCAATCTTGAAACAGCCAGTGTCTGCCGTTCTTTCAATGAATCCTCATTGTCCGCTTCAAACATTACGCTCATGATAACAGTGCTCCCGCATAAAGAATGGCACTCGTGAGTGCAAGGGAGAGAGCATTCACCCCCATCCCGATGTAGGCAAAGAGGTAAAACCTGTCCCTTTCCAGCCTGGACCAGATGGCCAGAAACAAGCCGATGATGGCATAGACCATGGCCAGAAAAGCCGTCAGTCCCGCTCCCGCGTCCACATTCCCCCGCACCCGGAAAGAATGGATACAGGCAAGGACCAGGAAAAACAGGGCTGCGCATCCCAGTACCACGGACATCACGGATTTTGCGGAATAGAATTTATTGGTAAAAAGGTACTGCCTCATTTTACTCCCCACTGCTCGTAATAGGCATCGATGGCTGCCTTCAGGGTATCATCGATGTAAACTTTTCCGTTGTAAGGACGGTTATACAGATGCTCTACCACCTCTGCCATGGTAACGATGGCTGTGGTGGGGAAGCCGTAAACTTCGGAGATCTCCTGGAGCGCGCTCTTTTCGCCCTGTCCTCTCTCCATACGGTCCACGCTGACAACCAGTCCGCAGACCTTGGCGCTCGCTGCCTGTTCCTTGATGATGGGAAGGGTCTCACCGATGGAAGTGCCGGCTGTGGTCACGTCCTCAATGATGACGATGCGGCTGTTTTCCTCGATGGGGGTTCCCAGAAGGATGCCCTTATCGCCGTGATCCTTTACTTCCTTTCGATTGGAGCAGTATCCGATCTCTTTGTCATAGAGTTCGGAGATGGCTACGGAAGCTGCCACGGAAAGGGGAATACCCTTGTAAGCGGGTCCGAAGAGGATATCGAAATCAAGGCCGTAGGTCTCTTTGATGGCGCGGGCATAATACTGACCCAGTTTCCGAAGCTGTGCTCCCGTACGGTAAAACCCGGTATTTACAAAAATCGGTGTCTTTCTGCCGCTCTTGGTCACGAAGTCACCAAACTTCAGCACATTGCAGTCCACCATAAATTCGATAAATTCTTCCTTGTAACGTTCCATCTTCCTGCTCCTTTTTTATTGTTCCGGATCCATGATCCGTTAAAATCTTGTGATCACTCCCGCCTTGCAGCAGAAATGTTCCTTGTCGATCTCAATATCGATATCCCGTGCACTGGGATTATAAGCAAAGGATCCGTCCACGGAAACCTGAAGCCTGGAGGCCTCTTCCATGTAATCGTAGATCTCGATATTGGTGGCATACCAGGTATCTTCCCGACCGCCCAGGATCTTGCAGAGTTCTTCCATCACGTCCCAGTTATCCCGATCCGTGAATTCATAGCTGTGGCCCCAGATGTACATCATGTAAAGGTACTGGGTCTTGAACAGCTCCGTAAAGGATTTTGCTAACGTCAGTGCTTCGGGATCGTTGTGATGCATGGTGGGGTTCCACCGCATGTAATCCTCCGGCATGTTGAAACTGTGAGTGGATACCACCGTCCGGCCGTACCGGATCCCCGTATAGGGCAGCATCTTCGTAATACGCTCGTTCACGGAGCCGTTGGGATAGGCAAGGCCTCTTACGGGATAGCCCATGAGTTCCTCAAGGATCCGTCTGTCTTCCAGGACCTGCTGGAGGATCTGTTCATCAGGGCATCTTGCGATGGTGGGATGGAGAGCCGTGTGGGCTGCCACCTCATGATCCGCGTACAGTGTCGGATACTCTTCCTTAGGGATCTCGTTTGTACGCTCCAGCATGCCGTTTAGGTTAAAGGTCCCCCTGATCCCATAGCGGTTAAAGATCTCCAGAAGTCTTCTGTCCTCTTCCCGCCCGTCATCATAACTCATGGTGACGACCTTATGCTTTCCCCCGGGAAAACAAACATAAATATTTTTTAACGTCTTTTCCACGTTTTTCACCTGCTGTTGAAGAAAAAAGTTATTTGCGAAGTGCGGAGGCGATGTCCGCTTTCATGTCAAGGACTGCTGCCCTTGCAGCGTCTTCAAAATGCTCTTCTCCGTAAGAAGCGTACTTTTCCTGCTTATAGGCAGCGATGATGCCTCTGGAGGAGTTTACGATGGCGCCAAGACCGTCTTCATTGAAGAAGTGAACAAGATCTGCGCCTTTGCCGCCCTGTGCGCCGTAGCCGGGCACCAGGATATAAGATTTCGGCATGATCTTTCGAAGGATCTTGCCCATCTCCGGATAAGTTGCACCAACAACGGCGCCCACGTTACTGTACTCACCGTCCATGCAGGTCTCGCCCCAGGCAGCCACTTTCTCGCCAATCCATTCGTATAAGGGTCTGCCGTCAATGATCCGGTCCTGAAACTCTCCGCTGGAAGGATTGGAAGTCTTAACAAGGATGAACACACCCTTATCTTCCTCCCGGCACACCTTCAAAAAGGGCTCAATGCCGTCGGTTCCCAGATAGGGATTGACGGTGGCAAAATCTTCTCCGAAGGCTTCGATGCGGTTCGATTCCACCGTTACCTTACCGAGATGAGCATCCGCATAGGCTGCGGAGGTAGATCCGATATCGCCTCGCTTCACATCTCCGATGACCACCAGGCCCTTTTCCTTTGCGTAGTTTACGGTCTTAACAAAAGCCTGAAGTCCCGGGATCCCGAACTGCTCATACATGGCGATCTGGGGTTTTACCGCAGGGATCAGGTCGTATGTTGCATCGATGAGACGCTTGTTGTACTGCCATACCGCTTCTCCTGCTCCCTCCAGGGTCTCTCCAAATTCCCCGTAGGCTTTCTTCAAAATGGGGGCGGGGATATAGGAAAGCATGGGGTCCAGACCCACAACGATGGGTGCGTCCGTTTTTTTGATGTTAGCAATGAGTTTCTGTATCATGACTGCTCCTTAGGATCTTGTTTTTAAGAATTCCGCTTCCCGCTTTGCCTGCTCGTCATCCGGATAAGCCTTCAGATAGGCAGCCACAAGCTCTTTGGCGGTTGCAAAGTCCGATTGATATTCGTAGATCACGATGCGGTTAAACTGCAGCGTCCGCGCCATGGTGGTATCTCCCAGGGCAAGCCCCCGCTCCACCGCTTCTCTGGCGGCATTGTACTCACCCAGCTGGAGTTCGCAGATGGCCAGTTCGTTATAGATCAATGCACTCTCTCCCTTTTCCTGGAGATAGGTCTGGTACACGCTGGCAGCGTAATTGTACTCACCGAGAGCTTCCCAGCTCTTTCCCAGATAATAGGTGGCACCGTCCACTTTGGCATCTCTGGCGGTCTCAAGATAGGTCCTTGCCGTCTCGAATTCGCCGAGGCAGAAATAGATCCGGCCTCTGTCATAATCCGTCAGATCCTTGGCTCCCTGGGTCAGGGCCGTCTGCAGGTAGATATACCCCTCATCCTCGTAGCCGTATTCCTCCAGGATCTCCACCATATCAATGAGGCGATCATAATTACCGGGAGTTAAGGACAGGGACTGGTCAAAATCCGCTTTGGCGGCGCTGAAACTGTTCTGTTCAAGCCGCACGATAGCCCGCTGATAATAAGCTTCCGCGTTCTTGGGATCCAGGCGGATGATGGCGGAATAGATCTCCTCCGCTTTCGCGGGATCCCCCATCTTTTCATAGGCTGTTGCCAGGTAGAAGTTTACGTCCACATCCAGGTCATCCACAAGGAAACTGCTGAGGGACAGGGATTTTTCCAGATATTCCACAGCATGGGCATAATCCGCAAGACCAAGATAGGCAATCCCCTCTTCCCGGTAGATCTCCCGGGGATCGGCTCCACCCTCCAAAGCCTTTTCGTAAGATGCCAGTGCCGTCTCATACTCAAGACCCGTTACCGCATCCCGGGCAGCCTGCAGGTCCGAAACCTGGGCATTTTTCCCGCAGCCCCCCGTCAGCATGGCGATGGTGCCTGCCGTCAGGATCGTAAGCACAAGTCTTTTTTTAGTACCAAAGGTCCGCAAGGTCATAGATCAGTCGCTCCGTTTTTTCCCATCCCAGGCAGGGATCGGTAATGGATTTTCCGTAACAATGCTCGCTGGGTGACTGTGCACCGTCTTCAATATAACTCTCCACCATCAGTCCTTTGACGAGACCTTTGATGTCTCTGGATACATGGCAGCTGTGTACCACGTCCTTACTGATGCGGATCTGTTCCATAAACTGTTTGCCGGAGTTGGAATGGTTGGTATCCACGATCACGGCAGGATTCTGCAGTTCCGGACGCTCTCCGTAAAGAGCCAGCACGCTCTGCAGGTCTTCATAGTGATAATTGGGGTGATTTCTGCCGAATTTATCGACATATCCCCTGAGAATACAATGTGTCAGCGGGTTACCGGGACTCTTTACTTCCCACCCGCGGTAGAGGAAAGTGTGGCTGTTCTGGGCTGCCACCACGGAATTCATCATGACCGCCAGGTCGCCTCCTGTGGGGTTCTTCATTCCCACGGGAATGCCGACGCCGCTGGAGGTCAGTCTGTGCTGCTGATTTTCCGCAGATCTGGCACCGACTGCCACATAGCTCAAGATATCAGATAAGTATCTGTGATTTTCGGGATAAAGCATTTCATCTGCACAGGTAAAGCCGGTCTCACTGACGGCTCTTCTGTGGATCTGACGGATGGCAACAATGCCGGCCAGCATATCCGATGCTTTGCTGGGATCGGGCTGATGGAGCATTCCCTTAGAGCCTGTCCCAACGGTCCTGGGTTTATTGGTGTAGATCCGGGGTACGATGAAGATACGGTCCCTGACCTTATCCTGCACCGTGCGCAGTCTGGTGATGTAATCGATCACCGCGTCTTCTCTGTCTGCGGAACAGGGGCCGATGATCAGAAGAAGTCTGTCATCCCTGCCTTCAAAGATCGCCTTTAACTCCTCATCGCGCTGCTCTTTGATCTGCTCCACGTTCCGGCCCACCGGATACTCTTCTTTTACTTCTTTGGGTGTGGGGAGTTTTCTGAAAAACTCCATATCCATTTTTTCCATAATCGATTCTCCTCATTCTCCTCGCGACCTTATTATCTTTTTAGGCCGATGTCTGCTTCACGGTCCGAAGCAGGCTTTCATACTGCGACAGCGGCATGGGGCGGGAATAATAATATCCCTGCACGAAATTGCAGCCGACGCCCTCCAAAAACTTTTTCTGTGCCTCGTTCTCCACACCCTCCACGATCACGGGGAGATCCAGCCATGCGGCCATACGGATCACGGAAGCAAGGATCCTCTCTCCCTTGCTGCCCTGGAGATTGGAGGACAGGAAATCAATATCGATCTTCAGAACGTCCACAGGGATATCCTTCAATGTGTTCAGAGAAGAATAACCGCTGCCGAAATCGTCCATCATCAGGACAAAACCTGCCTGCTGCAAACGTTTGATGATGTCCAGCATCAGATCGGGACGGTCCATATAAGCGCTCTCCGTCAGTTCCAGATTAAGCAGTGCGGGATCGATATTGTACTTCTGCACCAGGCCGATGAGCACATCCACGATCTCGGGATTGTCCATGCTGACCCTGGAGATATTGACGGATACGGGCGCAGGATTAAGACCTGCATCGATCCACTCCCGAAGAAGGCTGCAGACCTTCTCCCACATATAAAGATCCAGTTTATGGATAAAGCCGTTTCTCTCAAACAGGGGAATGAAATCCGCCGGGGAGATCAGGCCCTTCTGTGGATGGTTCCATCTTACAAGAGCTTCGGAGCCATAGGGCATACCGTCTTTCAGCTTATACTTGGGCTGGAAATAAGGGATAAATTCTCCGTTATCCAGAGCCGCCTGCATTTCGCTGACGATCTCCCTCTCCCGTAAGAGCTCTTCTTCCATGGTCTCATCATAATATCCCACGTTGTTTCCGGGATGATGGAGCTGTTTTCTCAGGGCGATACCGGCTCTGCCGAACATGGCATCCGGCGTCATGCGGGTATCCGCCACTTCATAAAGACCAAAGGCAAGTTCGATGGGGTTCTCGGTATCGTACTTATTGACACCCTTTTGGAGTTTGTTCAAAAAGCCTTCAACGCTTGCGGCATCGCCCTCCGCCAGGATCCAGAACACATCGGCATGGACTCTGCCGTAAATAGGCTTTTTCAGGAGTTTTGCGCTCTCCTCGATCTTTTCAGCCACAAACAGCAAAAAAGCGGAGATCTCCTCCTCAACCCAGAAGGAACTGAGCACCTTGTACCGCTCGATCTCCATACGGATGCAGGTGTACCGGTTATCGGGAAAGTCCCGCATCCTCTTTCGGA
This sequence comes from Lachnospiraceae bacterium, assembly GCA_017477805.1. Classification (GTDB taxonomy): domain Bacteria; phylum Bacillota; class Clostridia; order Lachnospirales; family Lachnospiraceae; genus SIG336. The sequence goes on along the minus strand of JAFUUM010000447.1, from coordinate 1,798 downwards.
TCTCCTGGTTCAGTCTGCCGGCGTTGTAGAGTCTGGTACGATGATCATGATCCTTTAAGTACCTGAGTTCTTCCAGCAGTTTGATCTGGCCTACGTTGACCACGTTCTTGACGCGAAGCATCAGGATATCGGGGTTCACGGGCTTTGACAGAAAATCCGTTGCGCCGAGACGAAGACAATCCTTCTCGGCCTGTTCTTCCGCCGTCATAACGATCACCGGAGTGTCCATATAACCCCGGCGTCTGCGTTCTTCCAAAAAGGCTACACCGCCCATCACCGGCATGATCAGATCCAGCAGTACCACGCAGATCTCATCCCGGTTCTCGCTCATGATCTGAATGGCTTCCTGTCCGTTTTCCGCCTCTAAGATGGTGTAATCTTTTTCCAGTCTTTTTCTGATGATCTTTCGTTCCAGTGCGTGATCATCCACGATCAGCACTGTGTTAGCGTGCTCATTCATAAACGGCTGTGTGTTTTCTCCTTATCCAGATACATGGCCCCATCCATCTTTTTGAGGAAGGAGTCATCCGTATCCGTATTTCTTATAAACTCCGCATATCCCATGGAAAGGGACAGCTGATAAGGCCGCCTCCCGGATCTGTTAAATCGGTCCAGGGCCTCTTTGATGGCTGATATGGTGTCCAGCACATCCGACTCTTTTTGGGTCTTTAAGATCAGCACAAACTCGTCTCCCGCCATTCTGAAAGCGGTTGCAAAACTCGGGGTATGCATGTCCAAAATCTCCGCAACGTCCTTTAATGCCTGATCTCCCATGGCATGACCGTAGGTATCGTTGATCTTTTTGAAATAATCGATATCGATCATGATACCATAAAAATTTTTGCTGTGTTCCCGGCTCATGACCCACATGGTGTGTTCCATGAACAGGCGGTTATACAGCCCCGTCAGAACATCCAGATAGGACCGCTCATTCTGCAGGCTCATCTGCAGGGCCACCAGACCGATGGCTACACCAAGCCACGCAAGAGAGATCCCGTAGAAGGCTCCCTGCAGGACTGTGCCCAATGTAACCGGTATCAGGAAGTACCAGATGGGGAAAAACTTCGCCCCGTTCCGTGCCCTGATAAAGATGATCAGGATCAGCACGCTGGCAAACATACAGGCCATGCACAGCACCCAGAACAACATGATCATGGGCTGCCGGTGATACACATTCTGTGCATCCACTGAAAAATAATAACCTCCCCAGATGTTACCTGCAAGAGTTATGGCCAAAACGAGCACAAAACTCTTATAATAGCGATATTTGAGAAGTCTTGATTTGTCATTGTAAAGTTTCAGGTCCACATACAGACACCAAAGATAGGATCCCACCAGGTTTGCGGCATAAAGGTACGTATTTCCCAGGAGATTTAACCAGTAGAATAAAGCTCCCGGCTTTCCGTCCACCCAGAAGGTAAGGGGTTCCACAATGCACGCGATCAGCGAAAGGACCGCGATATGCAAGAATATCTTTTCGTCCATGGACCATCTGCGTCTGGCAATATATCGCGTCCACAGAAGGCTTACGATCAGACAAAAGCCTGTGACATTTGCCACCATGATGGCTTGAAAATTCATAGGATTCTCCTGTCAGTCCGTCAATAACCGGTATGATCATGGATCTCTCCGTTTATCACGTAGAAGACTTTTCTGTCTTCCGGATCCACAAAGATACGGATGCTCTCCACTCGTTCCATATACTTCTTTTCGAAATGGGCTCTGGCTTTAGCGATGATATCCTCCACACTGACGTGATCACCGTCCGCGCCGTGGCTGATCTCTACCGCAGCTTCAT
>JAFUUM010000446.1 GCA_017477805.1 Lachnospiraceae bacterium | reverse complement strand
TTTCTTTTCCTTTTTTCCTTTTTCGGAAGCCTCGGAAGCAGTCTGCACCGTTTTTTCCGTATCTTCTACCTTGCCGTTCTCTTCTGTTAAGTCGCTCATTTGCCTGTTTATCCTTTCCGATATACTCGCTCTTTTCTTTGTGCTACAATATCATCAGCACAGAACAGGAGCACTTACATGAATTATATCATTGTTGACCTGGAATGGAATCAGGGAAATCCTTCCCATGAACCCGAAAATGCCACCGTCCCCTTTGAGATCGTGGAGATCGGTGCCGTAAAATGCAATGAAAGCCGCAAAATGATCGATCAGTTTTCCGCTCTGGTAAAGCCTCAGATCTATCATGAACTGCATCATATCACCCGCAAGCTCATCCACCTTCAGATGAAGGAACTGGAAGCCGGCGAGCCTTTTCCTGATGTCTGCAATAAGTTCCTTAACTGGTGCGGTCCCGAAGATTACATCTTCTGTACCTGGGGCCCCTTGGATCTCACGGAACTGCAGCGCAATATGGAATACTATGACATGCAGCCCCTGACGGCGGGACCCATGAAGTTTCTGGATGTCCAGAAGCTCTTTTCTCTTGCCTTTGATGACAAGAAGTCCAGAAAGAACCTGGAATATGCCGTAGACTTTTTGAAGCTGGAAAAGGATATCCCTTTCCACAGAGCTTTCAGCGATGCCTATTACACTGCCAAGGTCCTGGAGAAGATCAACGATCCCAAGGTCCTTGAGAAGGTATCTTTCGACACCTATGTAAAACCCGCCACCAAAGCCGACGAAGTCCATATCGTTTTCGATGACTATGCTAAATATATCTCCCGGACTTTCTTTACCAAGCAGGAGGCTCTGGAAGATAAGGAAGTCTCTTCCTGCAGATGCTATCTGTGTCACAAGAACATCAAACGGAAGATCAAGTGGTTTTCTCCCAACGGAAAACACTACTACGCCGTTTCCTACTGTGACCGCCACGGCTTTATGAAAGGCAAGATCAGACTCCGCAAAACCAGGGAAGACCTGATCTACGTAGTAAAAACGGAGAAATTTATCACTCCTCCGGAAGCGGAAGCCATCAAGGCCTCTCAGGCTTCCATCAAGGAACAGAAGCGGAAAAAAGCCGCCGAACGTCGGAAATCCGCCTTTTCAAAACTCCCGGGTTCCAAGCCGGAGGCATAATATTATGACCCTAGTAACGGTGCCGCATCCTGTGGCGCCGTTCTTTTTTCTCATTTCGTCTCATGATCTTCTGGTCACGGCGCATCTGTTTGAGCCTGCGGCGTTCTCTGTAAAGATCCTCTCTGCTGGTCAGAGCCGCATAGATAAACATGAGGAGCATCATCCCCGCTCCGATGGCGGCGGTAAAGATCACCACGGTCTTTACGTTCACAAGGATGATCTTCGGACCCCGCTGATTGATGCCCAGGCCGATGGGCATCCCTTCGGTCAGCAGTTCTTCTTCCGGGGGTTCCGTTCCGCTTTCCGTTTCGGACTCGGTCTCGCCGCTTACAAGAGAGGCCTTTCCTTCCCGGATCTGATCCAAAAAGCCTTCGGAGGCGTAGAGGGAAGAGGTTCCCACCTGCTGCCCGTTATAGCGATAGATCACATTTGCCAGGTGATCCGGTTTATCTTCGTCGGTCACAAATTCCAGTTCACTCTCAAGATCATTAAAGTTCACGTGTTTCGGGATCACCGCCGTAGCGTTTTCATCCAGATAAAAGATGGAATCAAGACCCGCAAAAATGGATCGTCCCGTTTCGAAGAAGTTATTTCCGCCGATAGCATAGGTAGTATCGGCTTCCGCGATCTTTACGGAGGTGAAATTGCTGTAGCCGTAGTCTAAAAGAGTTACGGTATCGGAAAACTGGGTAGGGTTATCTTCTTTCAGGACAACACAGATCAGCCGCATGCCGTCCCGTTCGCAGCCGGTGACCAGGGTCTGCATGGCCGCACTGGTATAACCGGTCTTACCGCCGATGATGCCGCTGTAGGCAACCTCGCCGGTAATGAGTTTATGCTTGTTTACCTGGGTAAAATCCTGGCTCCTGGTATCCGTTGCCACAAAATGGTGGCTGGCGGTATTGCCGATGCGGAACAAGGTATCGTTCTTGAAAAACTCTCTGGCGATGAGAGCCAGATCGTAGGCTGAGGTGTAATGATCGCTGTCATGAAGACCGTTTGCATTGGCAAAATGAGTATCCTCACAGCCTAGAGCTCTTGCTTTCTGGTTCATCATGAACACAAAGCTGCGCTCATCCCCGGCGATATGCTCGCCTACCGCGTTAGCGATCTCGTTGGCGGAGGCCACCAGAATGGCGTAGAGGCACTCACTCATTGGCATCACATCTCCGGGATTGGATCCGATGGAGGATCCGTCAGAGGGAACCGCACTCACCGCATCTGCGGAGATGGTCACGTCCTCATCCAGGCTGCAGTTTTCCACGGCGAGGATACAGGTCATCATTTTCGTGGTGCTGGCGGGGTAAAGATGCTGGTGGATGTTTTTGGCATAGAGGATGGTGCCGCTGTCCGCATCCATGAGGATGGCGGCCTGGGCGGAGATCACCGGGCCCTGAGGCCAGCCTCTGACGGTGTTGGTGTCGATGGGTTCTTCCTGCCGCTTTTGCTCCGCGATCTCGGCATCACTTAAGTTTGCCTGTTGATCCGTGTTCGTTGCAAATGCCGTGAGGGGCGCTGTTATCGTGCCTGCAGGTCCGAAAATCCCCACGAAAAATAAGGCGATCGCCATGATCCACGTCGCCGTTTTTTGAATGGTCCTTTGTTTTGTGCAATTTGGAGCGTTTTCGTAGTTTCGTTCCATACTGTTATTCTAATCAATGAAGCGGGGTTACACAAGCATAAAACCTAGGTTTTCCCTCGGTCTTCTCTACGGTATTGCAATGGTATGGTATAATCTTGAATCGATTTGAATAGATAGGAGAGATACATGAGATTACGTAACATTCCCGGATCCAGAGAAGTGATCGCGGACAGTAACATCTGCATACATGAAGAAGAAAAGGCAAAAGGCCGCTGGAAAGAGATCTTCGGCAACGACCATCCCATCGAGATCGAGATCGGTATGGGAAAGGGTCAGTTCATCCTGGCAAAAGCACAGCAAAATCCCGACATCAACTACGTGGGCATCGAGAAATTCTCCAGTGTTCTTCTCCGGGGGATCCAGAAAGTGGAAGAACTGCGGGAAGAAGGGAACGCTCCTGAAAACCTGCGTTTTATCCGCATGGAAGCAGAGCACATCACAGAGGTCTTCGACAAAGATGAAGTCAGTAAGATCTACTTAAACTTCTCCGATCCCTGGCCCAAGGACAGACATGCCAAGCGCCGCCTGCCCTCCAAGGAGTTTCTTGGAAGATATGATCAGATCCTGATCCCTGAGGGCACCCTGGAATTCAAGACGGACAACCAGGACCTTTTCACCTTTGCTCTGGAAGAGACCGATCTGGCCGGCTGGAACAAGCTTGCCGTCACAAGGGATCTTCATCACGATGCGGTCTTAAACGAAGGCAACATCATGACCGAATATGAGGCAAAGTTCTCTGCCATGGGAAATCCCATCTGCAAACTGATCCTGAACCGGAATAAGTAAAGTTCCGGCTCCCATATAAATACCCCGCTTCCATCAAACTCATCTGATGGAAGCGGGGTTCTTTATTTTAGGTTTTCAGCAGTTCTTTTACTTTATCCCATTCCAGATTGGAAACCGCTGCCTTCAGGCTTCGGATCCTGTCCTTTTCCTCCGGCGGAAGCCTTAAGTCCTCCATGGATTTGACGATGAACATGGCACTGTCGTAGTCCATGACCTCTGCCAGTTCCACAAGGGACTGGTATGCATCCTGAAGCTGGTCCTGGGAGATCTCTTCTTTCTTCTCCGTTTCGGTCTCATTGTTCAGCTTCTTTAATTTCTTGACAAAGCCCCGGTATTCCTGGAGAAGAGGCGGAGTATACTTTAAGATCTCATCCACTCTGCCTTCGTTTCCGCAGGATTCCATGTACCTTGCGTTCTCGGAAAGCTGGGTGGCGCCGATGATCCGGGCGCTGCTCTTTAAAGCGTGGACTTTCGTGGTGTAATTATCCCACTGGTCATGTTTCCAGTAGTTTTCGATCTCGTCTGCGGTGGCTTCAATGGTCTCGTTGAAGATCCGCAGGGTCTCCATGTAGCTCTCTTCGGAGCCGCAGTTTCTGACACCCAGTTCCGGATCCAGACCCTCCACATCCATCAGCCATCCGGGGAGATTTAGGTCGCTGTCCGGTTCTTCTTCCTCGTCACCTTTTACGATGGTGATCTTATCTTCCGGCAGATAGTTTATCATCATCTTTTCCAGCCGCTCATAATCCACAGGCTTGGTCAGATAATCATCAAATCCGGCCTTGATATAAGTATCCCTTGCGCCAACGATGGCGTTTGCCGTCAGACAGATCACGGGAGTCTTTAAGTTCAGGTTCTCTGTTTCGGACATGGCCTTCATGGCTTTTAAGGTTTCGATACCGTCCATTTCCGGCATCCGGAAATCCAGGAAGATCAGGTCGTAGACGTTGTTCTTTACTTTCCGAAGGGCTTCTTTTCCGCTCAGCGCCGTATCGATCTTCACCTGAGTCTTCTTCAGGAGACCCTCGATAACGGTAAGGTTGATGGCAGTATCATCTACTGCCAGGATCCGGGCGCTGGGTGCGATGAAGCTTTCTTTGTAAACGGCATTCTCTTTCAGGGATTTCTCGAATTTCTCCCTGAAGTTACCGATCATCTCCGTGCCCATGACTTTCTGGGGAATGCGCACCTTGAAGCAGGAGCCTTTTCCGTATTCGCTCTCTAAGGAGATATCGCCTCCCATGAGCTCTAAGAGGTTTTCGGTGATCACAAGTCCCAGACCCGTTCCCTCGATGGTGTTGTTCTTCTGCAGGTCCACCCGGGAGAACTTGGTAAAGAGTTTATTCTTATCCTCTTCCTTGATGCCGATTCCGGTATCTCTTACGGTAAATTCCAGCATCACCATATAGGGACCGGTACGGAAACAGCCTGCTTCAAAGGTAACAGAACCGATCTCCGTGTATTTTACGGCATTGTTTAAGATGTTGGTCAGCACCTGCTTCACGCGAACCACATCACCGTAGAGTTTATCCGGGATCTTATCACTTACGTGGACCTGGAAATCCAGTTTTTTCTGGTTGGCCTTAAACCAGATCATGTTGCTGACATCATTCAGGGCGGAACTTAACTCGTAGGGTGCCTCCACCAGTTCCATCTTTCCGGATTCGATCTTGGAAAAATCCAGAAGATCATTGATCAGCGCCAATAGGGACTTTCCGGCACCTTCGATATTGTACGCATAGCCTTTGATGGTCTTGCTGCGGGTCTCCCGAAGGATCATCTCATTCATACCAAGTACGGCATTGATGGGGGTACGGATCTCATGGGATACATTGGCAAGGAAGTCGCTCTTTGCACGGTTGGACCGTTCTGCGATCTGCTTTTCTTTTTCCAGTTCCTCAATATCCTGGTTTCTGCGCTCCATCACAAGGAGGAGTACCGATAACGCGACCAGGACCACCACCATCAAAAGGAACACGGAACTTGCCACCCGAAGGATGGTGTCCACACCGGAACCAACGACACTCATGGGAACAAAGCCTTCCATGATCAGTCCCGTCTGGGCCATGGGTGCCGCGAAGGCGAAGACACGACCGAAAGAGCAGTCCACTTCCGCCGTTTCCACCTCTCCGAGTTTTGCTTCCCCTCGGATCTCTTTAAAAGCATCGATCAGCTTGGTGTCGTTATTTAACTGTGCGATCCCGGCTTCATCCATATCCGGCTCGATGACCATGTTTCCAAGGACATCCACCGTAAAGGCACTGCCTTCTCCTCTAAAGAAAGAGGTTTTGGAAACCTCATTCATGTGCTGCTGGCGTACAAGACGGTAGATGTAATACATCTCGCCTTTTTCATACACCATGGGGATCGTCATGAGCACACCTTCCTGTGGGTAGTACTTAAAGCCTCCCTGCCCCTGACGCACTTTTCTTAACAGGTCAAACTTCTCCACCTCAATGGCAACACCGGAAACCACGTTTCCATCTGCATCCATGATACCCGTGATGACCTCATCACTGAACATATTGAGGAGGTCCAGGATCTCGTCCGCATTCTCTTTTCCCATGCTGCTGATAAACTGGGCGTCTCTGGACAGGTATCCCATTCGCTCTCCGGAGGATGCCAGGGCGTTTGCCCGCATGACTTCCACCTGCTGCCCCACCAGGAACTTCAGGTACTTCTGCGTTACGGTCTCCAAAAAAAAGATAGAAGCAATAGCAATAAAAACAACCAGACCAAGGGTGATGAAGATCACGATCATCATCCTCCTTGTTCTGGGTGTCGCATTATCCAGGTAGTATTTCAGGCTGTTTTTTTCTTTACTCATACGCGTTTACCGTGGTTTTGTCTGAAAACTGTTTACAATCCATTTAATTGTACTCTAAATATAAGTATTCATCAAGAAAAACCATGGAACCGCCGGGTTGTTACTTTCCCTTTTTGGCCACGCTGTATCCGAATTTGCCGATCTTTTCCCCGAGGGTAAAGTACTCCCCGTGGGAATACGCCACCAGACCTGCTGCCTGCAGATCGAACTTTCCTTTCTCATCCATGTACCGATCATCCACGGTAACGCACACCACTTCCGCCACAAACATATCATGACTTCCCAGTTCCAAAATGTTCGTTACCCTGCACTCAATATTCACCGGGCTTTCGGCAATGCCCGGTGCCTTGATCTTCTGAGATTTCTGGGGTGTTAATCCGCACTCCTTGAACTTGTCATGATCCCTTCCGGACCTGACACCGCACCAGTCCGTGACTTTTGTCAGTTCCTCCGTAGTCAGGTTTACAACAAACTCCCCGGTCTCTTTGATGATGGAATGGGAAAATCGCTCTTTCCGCACGGAGATGGAGAGCATGGCAGGTGAACTGCAAACATTTCCCGCCCAGGCCACGGTGATGATATTGGGTCTCTCTCCTTCTTTGCCGCAACTCACCATCACTGCGGGGATGGGATATAACATATTGCCGGGCTGCCAGATTTCTTTTGCCATAGGATCAGTCTCCTTATTTTGCTGTTCAAATATGTTTTACTGTCTTACCAGTTCACGCAGGAGCTTCGTCTCCGCCACTTCCACCACAGTCTCCAGGGATTTTTGTCCCTCGGGAATGGTCAGATCC
>JAFUUM010000445.1 GCA_017477805.1 Lachnospiraceae bacterium | reverse complement strand
TTCCGTTAACAACATCAACGTTGCAGCTTATCAGGACGGTTATACCGGTATCGGCGGATACGGCTATTGCCACTATCTGTTCCTTACAAAGAACAGCCCTCTTCCCTGGACCGCATGCGCATTCATCGCTTACATGACCTGTACCGAGGCCGGCTTTGAAGCATGGGGCAAAGACATGGGCGGTTATTCTTCCAACCCCAACGTTGCAGCTGAGATCGAAGCTAAGTTCCAGCACTCTCAGGGCGGCGGCGACGAGTTCCCTGCAAAGAACGACCGTGGCTATGACTGGTGGACCGGCGAAGGCCAGGGCGAACTGGTTCTGGAAGATCCTGCATACTGTGCAGAGGTTTCCTTCTCCGTAGGAAGCTGGATCGACGTGCAGGACCACTATAAACCCGAATAACTGAATAAATGTGGCGAAAGTCTGCCTCCGAGACATGCTTGCATGTCTCCGGAGGCACGACTTTATGCCGCATGGAACATGAGCAGGAAGCGGTGCACAGCATCGCGAGACTGCGAATGTTCATAGGATCGCGCGAGCGCTACGCGCGAAGCGATCCGATTTATTCACAATAAGTAAAGGAGCAGTACCATGAAGGCAATCGCTAAACCGGACAAAGGTGCGATTTTCAGGAATAAGGTAAAGACCTGGTTTTCCCAGCCCCAGAATATCATTCTGTTGTTGTTCGGGATCGTTCTTACCTTCAGTACCGTTGCACCCATTGTCGCCATCGTAAAGGACACATTCAAGATCCATCCCGGTACCATCGATCAGCATCTGACCGGCCGGGTAAGTGGCTACACTATCGTTAACTACATCGACCTCTTCACCAGCAGGCTGGCAAAGACAAACCTTTGGAAGCCTCTGGGAAATACACTGATCCTGTCGGTGCTCACCTGCTTCATATCCATTCTGTTCGGCGGCCTCTTCGCATTTCTGGTGACGAGAACGGACATGAAGTTCAAGAAATACTTAAGTTCCATTTTTATCTTTCCTTACATCATGCCTCAGTGGACCCTGGCAGTTGTCTGGCAGCACATGTTCTACTCCAATAAGGTGACGGGAACATCCGATGGTCTCCTTGCAGCCATCTTCCATGTGTACTTCCCTCACTGGTGGTGTCAGGGGATCTTCCCCAGTGCCATGGTGCTGGGACTTCACTACGCACCCTTTGCCTACATCCTCATCGGCGGTATCTTTAAAAACATGGATGCCAACCTGGAGGAAGCGGCCACCATCCTGGATACCCCCAAGTGGAAGATCATGTTCAAGGTAACCCTTCCCATGATCAAGCCCGCCATCCTGTCCACCATCCTGTTGGTGTTCGGAAGCGCCATGGGTTCCTATCCTGTACCTCACTATTTGAACCTCACCACACTGTCCACGAAGTACATCTCCATGAACAGCAGCTACACCGGTGAAGCAAGTATCCTCGCCATCATCATGATGGTATTCGGCGTCCTCATCCTGGGCATGAACCAGATGAGCTTAAAGAGCCGTAAGAACTACACCACGGTCACTGGTAAATCCGGACAGCTGACAAAACTCCGCATCGGCAAAGTCGGCAAGTACCTGGTGGGTGTGATCTTTATCATCATCACCTTCTTCACCAGTATCTGGCCCATCCTCCTGTTCGCGCTGGAAACCTTCCTGCCGAATCCCGGAGATTACAGTTTCCTGTACACCGGAAACCTGGCACATCTGACCACAAAGTGGTGGGTAACAAACGAAAACATTACAGAAAACGGCATGTACGGTCAGGCCGGTATCCTGTACAACAACACCATCTGGCATGCGTTCTTCGGAACCCTGTTCCTGGCAGTTGTCTGTGCACTCATCGCCGGTACCATCGGTACCCTGATCGGTTACGCCGTAGCCAAGAAGAGAAGAAACAAGTGGGCAAACTACGTGAACAACGTGGCATTCCTCCCTTACCTGATGCCTTCCATCGCAGTGGGAGCAGCCTTCTTCATCCTCTTCTCCAATGAGCACATCAATCTGTTTAACACATATACCTTGCTGATCATTGCAGGCGTGGTAAAATATATACCGTTCGCCTCAAGGAGTTCCTTAAACTCCATGCTGCAGATCAGTAACGAGCTGGAAGAAGCGGCCATTATCCAGAACACACCCTGGATCAAGCGAATGACTAGGATCATCATCCCCATTCAGAAGTCTTCCATCATCAGCGGATATCTGCTTCC
>JAFUUM010000444.1 GCA_017477805.1 Lachnospiraceae bacterium | reverse complement strand
TCGGTGTCCGCATCTTCAACCTCGGCTTTTGCCTTTGCTGTGGCGGTCTTCTTTGCACCGGAAGCGCTATCCAGCTCGGCATTCAGCTCCTCCAGCTTCTCCTGGGCGCTGACGCCCTCTAACATCTTCTTTGCCAGCTCGATCTCCTCATCTGCGGACAGCAGCTGAACTTTACCGATCTCTTTTAAGTACATTCTTACGGGATCTTCGATGCTGACGCCGTCGGGAACGGAGAGGTCGATGTTCTCCATATCCACTTCTTCCTCATCGGAGGGATCGAACTCGTCATCGCCGACTTCATCCTCTTCCAGAGGGGCATCCATGTTGCAGACCACGTTGTGGCGTTCCAGCTCTTCCAGAACACCGTCCACCTGCTCGTCGTCCAGGTTCATCTCCTGGAAGAAGTCGTTGACTTCGGAGATGTCCAGTACGTTGTGCTTTTTCTTTGCATAAGCCAGCAGCTCTTTCAGCTTGTCTTCGTAAGCCGCAGGGTTCTTCTCGTCACCGTCTTCCTGATCGGTATCGGTGTCCGCATCTTCAACCTCGGCTTTTGCCTTTGCTTTGGCGGTCTTCTTTGCAGGCTTCTTTTCTGCAGTTTTTTTCTCTGCAGGCTTCTTTTCTTCTGCCGCTGCAGGCTCCTCGGTCTTTGCAGCTGCCTTTTTGGTACGCTTCTTGGGCGCTTCCTCAACTGATGCTTCTTCTACCGGTTCCTCAGCTGCTTTCTTTTTGGTGGCAGCCTTTTTGGGCTTTTCTTCCTTTACCTCGGTTGCCTTTTTCTTAGCCGTTACTTTCTCTTCCTTTACTGTTGCTTCTTCTGCTGTTTTTTTCTTGGTTGCCATGTTTATCTCCTTTTGTTACTCGCTGACCAGGCCTTCTAAAGAGATCCTGGTACGTCTAAGTTCTTCCAAATCCTTTTTGCCGTTCACGACTTTTGTCAGCGCATCCACATCTTCGCCGAGCCTGCCGCTGTAATAGGCAAAACTGTTGTTTTTCACTGCCATGATAAGATCGTGGAGGGCCACTTCTCTGGTTGCCCGGTCCTGTTTGGTCTCCAGCTGTGTCTGAAACAGGGCCGCGATCTCCTGCTGATCCGCTTCTTCGGTAAATCCCGATAAAATGGATGCCGGACTTTCCGGTGTTCCCCCATCCGGCGGATACAGTTTTTCAAAGACTTCCTTGTACAGCGGATCCGTAAAATCATCCGCCGTTATATATTTACTGATGCGCTCGTAAAGCTGGGGCACATCCGTAAGCCAGGTGATGAGCATCCGCTGGGTCTTTTTGATGCTCTCCGCCGGGTCTTCCTTTTTGCCGAGGGCCTGCTTTGGCTTTTCCGCCACCCGGACCAAGCCCTCCTGAGCAGCAAAGCCGCCCACCATCTTCTTTAACTCTCCGGCGGGTACATGGTACTTGACCGACAGGGTTTCGATGTAATTGGTCCGCTCCAGTTCGTCCCGGAAGGTGACAGCCAGTTTTCTTGCCACTTCCCTGAAAAACTTGGTCTTACTCTCGGGGTCCTGCAGGTTAAAATCCCTTTCCAGGATCCGGACTTCGAAGAGGAAACTGTTCTCCGCTTCGTCGATGCGTTTCTGGAAGGCTTCCGCGCCCTCCGCTTTGATGAATTCATCGGGATCTTTGTGGGGGCTGAAACTAAGCACCCTTCCCGTCAATTCCACTTCTCTTAATATGCCGATGGCCCTAAGCGCTGCGTTTGTTCCCGCGCCGTCGGAGTCGTAAGCAAGCAGGACTTCATCCGCGTACTTTCGAAGGAGAGATGCCTGACCGGAAGTAAATGCGGTTCCCAGGGAAGCCACCGCCTGGGTGAAGCCTGCCTGATGCATGGTGATGACATCCATATAGCCTTCGCAGAGGATGATCTGGTTCTTTCTCGAACTCCTTGCGTAGTTCAGGCCAAAGAGGTTTCGGCTCTTATCAAAGATGGGGGTCTCCGGGGAGTTTAAGTACTTGGGTTTTCCCTCCCCCATGACGCGGCCGCCGAAGCCGATGACCTGGTTATTGATATTCTGGATGGGGAACATGACACGGTTCCAGAACTTGTCGTGCATGCCCCGTTGTTCTTCATAGGTTGCAAGACCGGCTTCGATGATCACATCGGATTCATACCCCTTACTCCGCAGATACTTATAGAGGTCATCGGAGGTCTTGTTGGAATACCCCAGTCCCCATTTGTTCATGGTCTCCGGGGAAAGTTCCCTGCCGGCGAGGTACTTCATCCCCACCTCACCCTGGGGCTGCCGGAGCTGGTAATAAAAGTACTTGGCGGCTTCCTTGCAGACATCGAGAAGCATCTGCTTTCGGTCTCTTGCCCGCCTTGCTTCTTCGGTGTACTCCACCTCCGGGAGTTTGATGCCCGCCCGGTCCGCCAGGGCTTTCACCGCCTCGGGGAAGCTCATGTTCTCATACTGTTGTAAAAAGGAGAACACGTTGCCGCCTGCGCCGCAGCCGAAGCAGTAATACATCTGCTTGGGGCCCGATACGGAAAAAGAGGGGCTTTTCTCGTTGTGGAACGGACAAAGGCCGAAGTAATTGGCCCCTTTTTTTGTCAGTTTCACGTAGGAGGACACCACATCCACTATGTCGTTTCTGGATCGTACTTCTTCGAGTACTTCTTCCGGATAGTACATGGTCCTGTCTCTTTCTAAGGTTATATGCTTCAGATCTTCTGCCAGCCCATGGGGATGAAGATCTCCTCATACCGGGCGGTGGCAAATCGGTCGGTCATGGAACTGATGTGATCGCAGACCACCTTTTCCAGCGGTTCTCCTTTGGAAAGGAGTCTTTGCAGATCCTCCGGGAGTTTGTCCACGTGTTCCATGTAATAGGTGTAAAGCGTCTTTACCAGGCTCTCTGCCTTGCCCTCTTCGGACTTGGCCACGGGATTGGTGTAAACGCGTTCAAACATAAAGGCTCTCATATCCGCCATGGCTTTTTCGATGCCGGGGGACATGGTGATATGGTCTTTGTCATAGCTTGTCGCCACAATGTCGTGGATAAAGGTATCCATACGTTCCGTACAGGTGTGGCCGATAACAGAGCTGATCTCCGAGGGGACATCCGTTTCTCTTAAGATCCCTGCCCGGATGGCATCGTCCATGTCGTGATGGATGTAGGCGATCTTATCGGAAAGCCTTACCACGGCACCCTCCAGGGTACAGGGCATGGTGCTCATCTGGTGGTTTTTCATGCCGTCCCGGACTTCGTAGGTCAAATTCAGGCCCTGACTGTCTTTTTCCAGAATGTCCACGGTACGGACGCTCTGTTCGTTATGATGAAATCCAAAGGGGCAGATGTCATTGAGGGCTCTATCTCCCGCATGACCAAAGGGTGTATGGCCAAGATCATGGCCGAGAGCGATGGCCTCCGCAAGATCCTCGTTTAAGCGAAGGGCCTTTGCGATGGTCCGCGCAGTCTGGGACACTTCCAGGGTATGGGTCAGACGGGTCCGGTAATGATCCCCTTCCGGCGTCAGGAAGACCTGGGTCTTATCCTTTAAGCGTCTGAAGGACTTGGAATGGATGATACGGTCTCTGTCCCGTTGAAAAACAGGCCGGATATCACACTGTGCCTCTTCCCGGAGTCTCCCCTTGGACTCTGCGCTCAGGCACGCATAAGGACTTAAATAGTCCCTTTCCCACTGTTCCAGATTCTGTCTGATCTGCATATACAGTTACCCCCGTCGTGAAAAAGTCTCACATAAATATATATTCTGCCTGAAAGGGCGTTTTCCTTTTCGGAATCAAAAGTTTTTAAAAATTGAAAAAGGGCATTGGTTGACCTTTTCTTTTTTCGGATTTTGTTGTATACTGTATGTAAGTATAACTATACCCATTTTCGGGTAGAAAGGAGGGTGTGAATATGGCACTGGATCTGTTGGGCGGCCTTGGTTTCGGCGGTGGTTACGGCATGTCCTTTGTGTCCCCTCTGGCGGATAAGCTGGTCCCCGGTGAACATACCGGTCAGCGCCCGGTATCCGGCAGTGAGGAAACCCGCTCTCCTTATGAGGAGCAAAAAGACGAAGAAAAGCGTATCGAGATGCTCCAGAAAATGGGGATCACCGTTCCCGGCCATCCTCAGGAAAAAGAATCCGAAGACGGGAAAGTCATTGTAAAGAATCCGGGCGAATCGACCGAAAGATTAGTAGGGAAGAAATCTTCTCCCGCAGAATGTCAAACCTGTGCAGAGCGCAAGTACCAGGACGGTTCCGATGAAATGGTATCTTTCAAGAGTGCCCAGCACATCGATCCCAATGCAGCACCGGCAAGGGTCCGTGGCCACGAGCAGGAGCACGTGGTCAACGCCTATAAGGAAGCTGCCGAGGACGGAGGCAAAGTCCTCTCCTGCAACGTTTCCATCCACACCGCCATCTGTCCGGAATGCGGACGGACTTATGTTTCCGGCGGCACAACAAGCACCAAGATCGCTCATCCCGTAGAGCAAAAGAAGAACCCGCTGAAAGATAAAATGAACGAAATGGCGGGAAATATCGCACGGGGCCTGAATATGGATATGACGGCATAAATCGAAAGGAGTTGATGAAGACATGTCAGTATCGATCCGTTCCAACCAGACCGGGATCTCTTACACCAGCAGACAGCAACAGCAGATCGCCAGTCTCAGTGACAAAAGTAATCTTGTGAGCGCACTCACCTCTTCTCTTCCTTCCGGAAAGAGTTCCGGAGGCGCCATGGCGTCCCTGACCATGAACGTTTTAAACGGCGGCGGTGATTCCTCCCTCTCCGACTACGCTTCCATCAAGAACGGCAGTTACGGCAAGTTGATGAAGGCTTACTACAGCGAGGTCGGCAAGAAGGTCTCCAAGGAAGACGTGACCGAGGACGGCAAGATCAAAGACACGAAGGAGACCGAAAAGGATACTTCCAAAGACTCAACAAAGGCCGTGTACAGCAAAGAGGGTACCAAGACCTTATCGGAGTTTGTTGACGGCAGTTTCCAGACCTTCGCGTAAGCACCCAAAAGACTTAGGGGTTCGATGAAAATCGGGCCCCTTTTTTCATTGATTTTTTTCTTATTATCATGTATTATGTCGTTACTGCGATGAATGTCGCATCGTCCTGCGAGCACGGGTTTGATGCATGCCTTCATCGCATTCTTCATGTTATCGAATAATTAGGGAGGTTTATTCTCATGAAAAAAATCGAAGTTATCATCAGACCCGAAAAACTCGAAGCTCTGAAAAAGATCCTGACAAAGAACGAATACAGCGGCATGACCGTTATGTCCGCCATGGGCTGCGGCCACCAGGAAGGTTTTGACCATCCCGAGCTGGACAAGCTGGGCCTGGAAGTCAATCTGCTGCCCAAGCTGTACGTTATGACCGTTGTCTGGGATGAAGACCTGGAAGAGATCCTTCGCGAGATCGTAGATACCCTGTCCACCGGTAATGTGGGTGACGGTAAGGTGTTCATTTCCGACATCGAAGACGTAATGCGGATCCGTACCGGTGAAAGAGGTAAGCAGGTCCTGTAGTTTTCTTGTGATCTTTGACAGTTTGAGGAGATTTTTGCAATGCAGAACGAAACAGAGAAAGTACCCATCGTCAGACTCTCCGGGGTCACCAAGGAGTTCTATGACGAGCAGGGTGGTATTGTTTTAAAGAACCTGGACCTGGATATCTATCAGGGGGAGTTTTTGACGCTCCTTGGTCCTTCCGGCTGCGGAAAGACCACCACCCTGCGGATCATCGCCGGTTTTGACATGCCCACCGAGGGTGTTGTCTACATCGGCAACCAGGAAGTCACCGATACCCCTCCCTATAAAAGAGATGTAAATACCGTATTCCAGAGCTATGCCCTCTTCCCCCACATGACGGTCTTCGACAACGTGGCCTTCGGTCTGGTGGAAAAGAAAATGCCCAAGGCAGAGATCAAGGAAAAGGTCAATAAGATGCTGGATCTTGTGCAGCTTAAGAACTTCGGCTCCAGAAAGCCTGCCCAGATGTCCGGCGGACAAAAACAGCGTGTGGCCATCGCCCGTGCTCTTGTCAACGACCCCAAGCTCCTTTTGCTGGATGAGCCTCTGGCGGCACTTGACCAGAAGCTGAGAAAGCAGATGCAGCTGGAGTTAAAGCACCTGCAGAAGCGTCTTGGCATCACTTTCGTATTTGTTACCCACGATCAGGAAGAAGCCCTGACCATGAGTGACCGTATCGCCGTTATGAACAACGGTATCATCGAGCAGATCGGCACTCCCCAGGAGATCTATGAGCGTCCCAAGACCAAGTTCGTTGCGGACTTCATCGGCGAGAGTAACATCATCGAAGCTTCCGTTACCGGCATTGACGGCGACCTTGTTGAACTCACCGCAGAAAACGGTGTGGTCCATGCACGGGGCACCGGTTTTGTCATGGATGAGATGGTCTACATCTCCATCCGTCCCGAAAACACCTGCTGTGGCGAGGAGACCGTTCCTCATTTCCGGCTCCGTGGTCTTGTGAAAGAACATGTTTACAAAGGTTCCATGATCCGTACGAGAGTCATGCTCCCCGACGGACAGAGCCTGAAGATCAATAATTACCCCGGCTCCAACCTCATCCCCGTGGGCACGGCAGTGAACGTGTACTGGGATATGGATAAGGCCGTGATCATGCATACTCAGG
>JAFUUM010000443.1 GCA_017477805.1 Lachnospiraceae bacterium | reverse complement strand
GCATCCATGTGGGAGACTTCGCTGAAGAAGCGGGAGCAGAGGGTGTTCCATGCGGATACCCCGAAGGAGGCATGACATGAGTACTTTTGGAAACAGCCTTTCCATGCTGAAAAATCCGGCAATCCTAAACTTCATCTTTCAGGGCGTGCTGTTTACGCTGATCATTTCGGTGGTGGCGGTGGTCCTTAGCATCCTGTTTGGCTCCGTACTGGCGCTTTTGAGAAATTACTGCACCACGGGGAAGACCAGGATCTTTCATATGCTGTCGGTAGTGTACATCGAACTGTTTCGGAATACGCCCCTGTTGTTCTGGATCTTTATCTGCGTTGTTTTTTGTCCCACCCCGGGCTTTGTTAATCGGGCGATGTTTGGACTTTCGTCGGTGAACAATAAGCTGCTGTTCAAGGCGGCGGTGGCTTTGATCCTTTATACCTCCAGTGTTATCGCGGAGATCGTCAGAGGGGGATTAAACTCCGTGGCCCACGGCCAGATCGAGGCCGGGCAGTCTCAGGGTTTTGGCATGGTCCGGATCATGTGGTACATCGTGCTTCCTCAAGCATTCCGGGCCATCATTCCCACCCTGCTCAGCCAGGTGATCACCACCATC
Organism: Lachnospiraceae bacterium; assembly: GCA_017477805.1. Taxonomy (GTDB): domain Bacteria; phylum Bacillota; class Clostridia; order Lachnospirales; family Lachnospiraceae; genus SIG336. The sequence continues at coordinate 11,006 of JAFUUM010000443.1, read as the reverse complement.
AAGGACAGTTCTTTCCTTGCCAATGTGGCGGTGATCGAGCTCATGGCGCGGACCAAGCAGATCCTGTCTGCGGCGAACCGGTATAACGGAACAAATGCCAGCAACGTATCCGATGTATTTGTTCTTTTTGGAACGGCGGCACTGATCTATTTTGTTATCAATTTTTCCATCTCCATGGTGGTCAGGAGCATGCAGAACAGGAGAGCCGTACCCGGCGGAAGACGTCAGGCGGTGGTATTGGAAAAAAGGGCAGCAGGAGCAGAGTGCGATGGATAAATATGTGATCACCATTTCCAGACAGTTCGGGGCGCTTGGACGGACCATCGCCCAGAAAATGTCGGAGGAGCTTGGCATAGAATTTTATGATCGGGATATTGTGGAGCACACGGCAAGGCGTATGGGACTTGCGGTCTCCGAGATCAGTAAGGAAGAAGAGCGGGCCGGCGGCTTTTGGGCGGAAAAAAGATATCCCCTGGGCATGGGGCCCGTGAGCATGCAGGAAGAGTTATTTCAGATCCAGGCCAACATCATCCGCGATCTTGCTTCCAAAGAGTCCTGTATCATTGTCGGAAGGTGTTCGGATTACTGCCTTCGGGATATGGAGAGGGTGCTGAATGTTTATGTTTATGCACCGGAGGAGAAGCGGGTGGAAAACTGTACATCCATTTTGGGGATGGATGAAAAGACGGCAAGGAAGATGATCCAGGATGTGGACAAGGCAAGAGATGCCTACAGAAGAAAGTACTGTAAGGGTATGGCCGAGGTTTTTGATAACCGGGATCTCTGTATCGACTCCGGCAGATTTGGGGCCGATGAGACGGCGAAATTATTATGCGGTATAGCAAGGAGCGTTTTTGGATAGAGGATGAAAGACGGTAGATTACAATTTCCGCACATCGGGATGCGGATCATCAAATCGGCGCTGGGGGTTCTGATCTGCTTTGCAATCTATTTTTTGAGGGGAAAGCAGGGAACCCCCTTTTACTCTGCCCTGGCGGTTTTGTGGTGCATCCAGAATAAGTCGGAGAACACGGTGGGAAATGCTCTCCAGCGCACCATCGGGACCTTTATCGGTGCAGCTTATGGACTGATCTATATCCTTGTAAAGCTCCACATCCCGGAGATTGGGGACAGCTTTCTTCACTATGCCATCATCTCTCTTGTGCTGATCCCCATCATTTACACCACGGTGGTCATCGATCAGAAGAAGGCCTCCTATTTTTCCTGCGTCGTGTTTTTGAGTATCGTTGTGAATCACCTGATGGATGAGAACCCCTATCTGTTTGTTCTCAACAGGTCTCTGGATACCCTGATCGGTATTTTTGTCGGTCTTGTTCTGAATCTGGATCTGCTCCAAAGGAAAAGCGAAAAATCGTTGACAGCATAGAGGGCGGCGAGTATATTTGTCCCTAATAACTCGAAAGGGACCATGAAAACTCAAAAGACCTTATCAAGCAATCGTTTGGTAAGGTCTTTTTTGTACTCGCATAAAGGAGGAGAAGAATATGAATAAGATCGGAACAGATACAATTGAGACGGAGAGACTCATCCTGAGACGGTTCGTACCGGAGGATTATCAGGATATGTACGATAACTGGGCATCCGATTCCGAAGTAACGAAGTTTTTGACCTGGCCCACTCACCCCAATGCGGAGGTAACAAAAACCCTGATCGACGACTGGGTTACAAAGTATGAGGACGGCGGGTATTTCAATTGGGCCATGGAATTAAAGGAGACAGGATCCGTTATCGGCAACATCTCCGTAGTTCATCTCCATGAGGCCATTGATGCCGCCGAGATCGGATACTGCATGAGCAGAAAGTACTGGGGACAAGGGATCATGCCGGAAGCTCTGAAAGCGGTTGAGGACTATCTTTTTGATAAGGCGGGGATGAACCGGATCGCAGCTGCCCATGATGAGAACAATCCCAAATCCGGAAGGGTTATGGACAAAGCAGGAATGAAACAGGAAGGGATCCTTCGGGCTTCCGGAAAGAACAATCAGGGGATCTGCAACATGGTCTATCATTCCATCTTAAGAAGCGAGAGATAAGCTTTACGGGAAATTTGAGCGAGGTGACATTATGGCAAACTTGATCGTCGTATGCGGCCCTCAGGCCGTGGGAAAAATGGTGGTGGCTGAGAGCCTTCGAGATAAACTGAAATATAACATGATGATGAATCATGACAGCATCGAGATCTCCGACAAGATCTTTGGGTTCGATACCCCGGCCCAGAGAGAATTCAACGAGGCCTTTCGCGGGATGGCGTTTGATCTTGCGGTAAAGCATGATGTTGATCTTGTGTTTACTTACGTCTGCGCCTTTGAGATGCAGGAGGAGCGGGATTACCTGACGGGGCTCCATGATCTGTTTACAAAGGCCGGCGGGGAGTTTTACTTTGTAGAACTCAGCGCGGATCTTGAGACACGGATCGTACGAAACGAGACGCCCTACCGGATGGAGAGAAAGGCCTCCAAGAAGGACCTTGAATGGAGCAGGGCAAACCTGCTGCGGGATGCGGAGCGCCACAGGCTCAATTCCAACGAGGGCGAGACCTGGTTTACCCATCATTTGAAGATCGATAACACAAATCTGACCCCGGATCAGGTAGCGGATCTTGTCATCAAAGAATTTGGCCTTGTTGCCAACGAAAAGGACGAAAAAGAGTACCGTTTCGGGGTTTAAATCGTTTATACTTGCATTATGAAAACAGAGATCACAGTCATTGTAGATAACAAATCGATCGAAGGGGTTCAGGGAGAATGGGGCCTTTGCGTGCTGATCCGGTACGCGGGGAAGCAGATCCTTCTGGATGCCGGATCTTCAAATTTATTCCTTGAGAATATGAAAAAGCTTGGGGTGGAAGTGGCAGACATTGATGTTGCGGCCTTAAGCCACGCCCACTACGATCACGCAAACGGATTTCCGGCCTTTTTTGAACACAATGAGAAAGCAAAACTCTACATCAGAGAAGACACCGCAGCGGACTGTTATAAAAAGATATCCTTTTTCCGGAAGTACATCGGTATTCCCCGGAAGATGCTGGCAAAGTATGCCGACAGGATCGAGAAAGTAACCGGGGATTATCAGGTCATGGAAGGGGTATGGCTGATCCCCCATAAAACCCCCGGGCTGGAGAGCATCGGAAAGCGGGAGATGATGTTCCGGAAACAAAAGTGGAACTGGCGGCCGGACGATTTTGCCCACGAGCAGAGTCTTGTCCTTGATACGGACAAGGGACTGGTGATCTTAAACTCCTGCTCCCACGGCGGTGCAGCCAATATCATCAATGAGATCAAAGCTACATTCCCCGATAAGAAGGTATACGGCCTCATCGGCGGATTTCATCTGTTCAACAAATCGGAGGCGGAGATCAGATCCCTGGCAGCCAAGATCAAAGAGACCGGGATCGAGTTCATCTGCACCGGTCATTGTACCAAAGACAGAGCCTATGGGATCCTGAAAGAGGAACTGGGCGATATGGTGGAACAGATGGAGGTTGGATATAGATGGAGCTGTTAGACGGAAGACCGGAGAATATGGAGGGCCGCCTGCCGCGAGAGGTGCGGACCTACGACCTCCTGGATTCTTTGGAAATGGAATATAAACGAACGGATCACGAGCGGACGGATACCATGGAAGCCTGCAACCAGGTGGATGGCATCCTGGGCGTCGTCATCTGCAAAAACCTCTTTCTCTGCAACCGGCAGAAAACTGCATTTTATCTGCTGATGATGCCCGGCGATAAGAAGTTTAAAACAAAGGAGTTATCGGCACAGATCAATTCCGCAAGGCTTTCCTTTGCGGAGCCGGAAGACATGCTGAAGTACCTGGACATCGAGCCGGGTTCCGTCAGCATCATGGGGTTGATGAACGATAAGGATCACGCCGTGCAGCTTCTGATCGACGAGGATGTGCTGAAGAATGAGTATCTCGGATGCCATCCCTGTGTCAACACATCCAGTCTGAAACTGCGTACGGATGATGTGATCACAAAATTCCTGCCTGCGGTGGGACATGATTATAAGACCGTCCACCTGGTGGGAGAGGATTAAAGACGGCCGGGCCGTTGATGCCGGTCCGGGCCTTTTGCCCGGGGCTTAGCTGGTCCGAGGGCTTGGATCCTTGCCCGAAAACGGCATTTTTTGCCTAAAACGCTGTAGCTGGCCGACCTTAGCCACAGTTTTTGAACCCTCGAACAGGGCGAAAAGTGGGAGTTGTGCTTAAGCGGTAGCTCAATGAACGTTTTAAGCACAGTGAACCCGTTGCATTTTCGTGAACTGAAAGCCAGGATGTGCTTTAAGGAGTGAGAATGCATTTGCTTAGTCACAAACCGGAAATTTTGATCAGTTGTGGGGAAAGGGAATTTCCGGATAACTGTGTCTAAGCGGGGGAGAATCCATCCTTTTAGGCACAGCCGGGCAAGAAAGAGCAGCGGAGCAAGAAAGAGCAGCGGAGCTAGAAAGCACAGCCGGGCAAGAAAGCACAGCCGAGCAGGGAAACTATAGTTTTTCATCGCAGGGGGGACGAAGATGAGACACTATACGAAGCAGAGACACGATGCGAAGCAGAGACACGATACGAAGACAAGTCATGATACAACGCCGGGGCGAGATCATGCGATAAGGATCCTACGCATTATCACCTGGGTGGTGGGTTTGCTGCTGCCTTTTTTGATCCTGAGCAGGGAGCCGATCACTGCTCAGGCATCGAATACGGGAGGGATTGGAGAAGATTGGGTCCGCATTGTTGCGCTGTCGCCGAATCATTATGACAATTACACCGATCCCGTGGAATTTACCGCAACAATAGATTATTCCCTGTACTCACAGGATCAGGGCATCATCTATCTTGGGTTTAACACGGACAGGGCGGATTATTACGAAGTGGATGAGGTGGAAACGGATCACATTGTGGTCAATAAGGGCGTGGGCCGTGTTGTGTTGTCCAAGACCGTGGTACCGAAAAACTGGAACAGCGGGGCAAGCTTTGCCCTTCAATTTGTCAACGGAAATTACAACCTGGTCAAGGATTTTAAAGTTTACGCCAATATTTCACCTTATCCTCATGACGTCCCCTGGACACCTCTTGCCATTGATGAGCATGTGGTGACGGAAATGCCGGAGACAGAGCAAAAAGTTGAGATCGAGTATGGGGCTCCGGACGAAAAGGATGAAGAGAAACTTGGTCGAGAGGTGTTTGACTGTGGGCTGGAGGACCTGCTTAAGAAGACTTCCTCCACGGAGTACGATCCGCAATTTGCGCATCTGCTCATAGCGTTGTGTAACGCCGTGCATAATGAAAAGGCAATGAAGGATTCCTTTTACAGTTTGGGATTTACGGATTATGAAGTGGATCTGAAATTGGATGATGCGATCCTGGGATACGGTCTGGCAAAGAAAAAACTGGAAAACGGAGATACTCTGGTCCTTGTGGTGGGAAGAGGAACGGAGGATGTCAACGAATGGCTGAGCAATATTGATGTTCAGACTCCGAATGGGCTGCATGAAGGATTCGAGGAAGCGGAAAATGATCTGAAAGAAAAACTGGATGCTTTTCTTGGAAATTCCTATGACAATAAAATCTTTGTGATGACCGGGCACAGCCGTGGCGCTGCTGCGGTAAATATCCTTGCGGCAAAACTTGCGGATTCGGGAGTTTCAAAGGATAAGATCTATGCCTATACCTTTGCCTGCCCGAATGTTGGCACGATCACAAAATCAAAGGCAGCTGCCTATCCCATGATCTTTAACATCGGAAATGTAAACGATATGGTGTCCTGGGTTCCCGGAATGGGTGATAAGTCAAATACGGACAGTGCATACTGGGAAAAATACGGGCGCAGCTTTTGGTTTGCACCGGATTGGGATGATTGGAAAAACATACATGCAAAGGGAGATACGCTTATCTCCAGTCTTACGAACTATCATTTGCAGAATGTATATCTGGATTTTCTTCGACAGGAAAAGGAACTGGAGTATTATAAAGACCGCGAAGCGACCACACTAGTCATTAATTGGGCGGTTAATAAGCGGAGAGACGAGGTCATGCAGCGGATGATGCCGAGTTATAAAAAGAAGACCGAGCTCGTGATCGACTAGTTCAGGGAATGCAGGTGGTGTATGGCAACGGAAAAGACTGAGAAAAAGAACATCTTTCAATCCGCCATGGAGCAGATCTCCGGGATCTTTCTGCCCATCATAAACGTGCTGACAGCGGCCAGCATCATGAAAAGCGTGCTCATCCTGCTGTCGCAGTTTCAGATCATGACGCCGGAGAGCGGTGTTTACATGATCTTCTATGCAGCATCCGACGGGTTCTTTTATTTCCTGCCCCTGTTTCTTGCCATTACGGCATCCAAACAGTGGCACACGGATCTGTTTATCTCTCTGATGATCCCCGTTGCCATGCTGTATCCTTCGCTTGTCGAAATTTTGGAAAACGGCCGAAATCTGTCCTTTTTCGGATTGCCGGTTCAGGCATCCATTTACCATTCCAGCGTGATCCCGGTGTTATTGTCCATCGGGCTTCTTCACTTTGTGGAGAAACTCTGTGAGCCCATCCCGGAGGCTGTCAAAGGGATCCTGAAACCGGTGATCTGCTGTCTCATCGTCCTGCCTGTGACATTTCTCGTTCTGGGGCCGCTGGGGACTTGGATCGGCGACGGACTGATGTTGATCTTTCATTCCCTGTATAACTTAAATCCCGTGATCGCAGGCGTCTTTATGGGCTTTGTGATCCAGCCCATGGTGGCGGTGGGAGCCCACTGGAGCCTTGTTCCCGTGGCCATCGCAGCCATCGCCGTTAACGGGTTTGATGTGATCATGCCCCTTATCGTTGGAGCGGTTTACGGTCAGTGCGGCGCATCCCTTGCGCTGGGATTGTCCTTCCGGGACAAGGAGAAAAAGCGGATCGCCTATCAGGCATCCTTTTCCTGCGCACTGGGTGTAACGGAACCGGCGCTGTTCGGGCTGATGCTGGCTCGTCCCCGGGCTATGCTTTTTGCCTGCATTGCAGGTGCCGTGGGCGGTGCCATCACAGGGGCCTCGGGATCCGTCTGTAATTCCTTCGCATTCCCCAGTATCGTAACCAGCCTTGCCTATGCGGGACATGGATTTGGGGCGTTTTTGCTGGCAATGCCCATCTCTTTTGTGATCGGATTTGGGTTGACTTTTTTGTGGGGCCGGAAGAAGCCGGAAACCGAAAAACGGAGTGAGGGTTTGGTATTGGGAGGTGAAACATGATCTCGTTCGTGATCGTTGGATCGGGTTATCGTTCGGAATATTACGGCCGCGTTGCCGCAGACCATCCGGAACTGTTCCGGGCTCTGTTTTTGTGCCGCTCCGAAGAAAAGGCACAGCTGGTGACAAAGCACACGGGAATACCGGCAACAACGGATGAAAAGAAGGCCGTGGAGTTCGGGCCGGATTTTGTTGTTGTGGCAGTGGACAGGGAGCACGTTGCCGACGTGGCGGAAACGTGGGTCCTCAGAGGATTTCCTGTTGTTACGGAAACACCGGTTGGTTCTTCCATGGAGAAGTTAGAGAGGCTGTGGGAACTGGCGCAGACCAAAGACGCAAAGATCGTGTGCTGCGAACAGTATCACAGACATCCCGTGCTGGCACAGGGCCTTGCCGCCATCGAAGAAGGCCTGCTGGGAACGCCTCAGACCGGATATTTATCCCTGGTCCATGATTATCACGGGGCAAGCATCCTTCGGCGAATGATGCTGACCGACGGAGAAGAGTACGTTCTGCATGGGGAGCGGAAGACCTCGCCCGTTGTGGAGACAGACTCCCGTTACGGGGCTTTTTATGATGGACGGACAGGTCAGGAAGTGCGGGATATTGTCCACGTTTCTTACGCTTCCGGAAAGACCGCGATATATGATTTTGCACCAACGGAATACCGGACTTATTTGCGTTCCCGGCATATTACGGTTCGCTGCGAAAAGGGCGAGTGGAACGACAGGATGCTGTATTATCTTGATGAAAAGGGGGATCCCAAGCGCTGTCCTTTGATGGAGGAACTTCCGGAGAAATATCGGGTGCTGGATACCCAGTCCCTTCGGGATATCCGCAGGACCTGGCAGCCGGAGCTGCAGCTGGATACGCTGCAGGATGAATATGCCATCGCAACGATCCTCCTGGATATGAAGGATTACATTGCCGGCGGGGAGTCGCCCTATCCCATAAAAGAAGCGCTGGATGATGGGGTGTTTTGGCTGCTGGTGCAGGAGGCCGTGAAGGAACCCTGGAAAGAGGTTCGGATGCCGAAGACATCGTGGAGAATGTGATCGATCCACGGAGATGCTATCCGTTCCGGGAGAGGTTTTGCAGTTCGGTGCAGCAGTGAGACTTGAATTGAGGTCGAATAAAATGGATTTCTATGAAATTGGAAACAAGGCGGCGGATATCGTCCTCGTTCAGTCGGTGGATGCGCGGGATACGGATTCCGCAGAAACCGAGGCGACCCGGATCAGGGAGATCACCGGAAAAGATTTTTGTCTTACTGCATTTTCCGTACAGGATTGGAATAAAGAACTCTCGCCCTGGAAGGCGCCGGCGGTGTTTGGCAAAGAAGATTTTGGAGAGGGAGCCGGGGACACTCTTCGGGAGATCCTGAAGTACTGCGTGGACCCTGCAAAGACGTATTACATCGGCGGATATTCCCTGGCGGGACTTTTCGCGCTCTGGGCGGTGCATCAAACGGACCGGTTTGCGGGAGTGGCAGCAGTATCACCTTCCGTGTGGTTTCCGGATTTTGACACGTATCTTAAGGACCATGAAATCCTGTGCGGAAACGTGTATTTAAGCCTGGGGGATAAAGAAGAGAGAACGAAAAATCCGGTGATGGCGGAAGTCGGAAACCGGATCCGCGGGGCACAGGAACTGTTTCGGTCGCGGGGGATAAGCTCCGTTCTTGAATGGAATGAGGGTAATCATTTTAAAGAGCCGGATCTTCGCATGGCCAAAGGGTTTGTGCATTTTCTTTTGTGATGAAACGGATGATGATGGGAGCGCTACATGAAAAAAGAGTATTGCGAGATCTTTAATGCATGTTTTCCGCAGTTCCGGATGGGGCCGGAGCTGTTTTCCGAACTGGTCCAAACCGATAAGACCGGGTTCATTGAGCAGGTCGAAGGAGATAAGATCGTCGGCTTTGCAGCGGTGGAGGATCAGTATCTGCGGCTCATCTGCGTGGAACCCGGCAGCAGGGCGGCAGGTATCGGCAGAAAACTGCTGGCTGAGGCGGAAGCGTGTATCAAAAAGAATGGCTTTGACAAGGTCGTTGTGGGCGGTTCGAATTCGAGATTGTTCATCGGAGCCGTCAGCGACAGTTTTGGTTTTTTTGAAAAATGCGGTTACCTGCGGACGAATCAGTATGAAGAGATGCTGATGAAGCTAAGGGATTTTCATTGGAAGACTGCAAGCTCCATGGCCACGACATCGCGGAATACGGCTGGTTTGACGGAAGCCTTGAGGAGATCCGGGAGGCGGTTGCCACCGTGGATGAGAGCTGGGTTTCTCTTTATAAAGAAGACACGAAGGTCTTTGTCGGCCGGGTGGATGGCGAGATCGCATGCTTTTGCATGGTGGAGGCGGATGCAAGGAATTACCTGACGGAAAGCTGCGGCAGAGTCGGAATGCCGGGCTGCGTCGGTACTGTGCCGAAGTATCGGAATAAGGGGATCGCACTGGAGATGATCGCCCTGGCAACCCAGTATCTGAAAGAGATCGGCATGGATGTATCGTTCATCTTTTATACCGGCGTTGCGCCCTGGTATGCGAAACTGGGATACAAGACATTCCTGACGGAAGTTTTTTGTGAGAAAGAGATTTAGAGGTGGAAGATCAGATGAAGAAACTTGTAGTTTTGTTCCCGGGTATCGGGTACACCTGCGATAAACCGTTATTGTATTACGCGGATGATCTTGCGGCCAATGCGGGTTATGAACGTTTGAAGGTTAGTTATATTCTGCCGGGGGATCATAAGATCCGGGGTAATCTGGAGAAAATGGAAGAGGCGTTCCGGACCCTGTATGCCAGGGCTAAAGAGTGCCTTGCGGATGTGGACTGGTCGCAGTATGAGGAAGTGATCTTTGTTTCCAAGAGCATCGGGACCATCATCGCATCGGCCTATGCAAAGACTCTCGGAGATGTTCCCATTCGCCATGTATTATATACGCCGTTGAAGTACACCTTTGAGCAGAAACCGAAGAACGCCATCGGCTTTTTCGGAATGGCAGATAACTGGAGTCCTTCGGAGGAGGTTCTGCCCCTGGCCAAGGAATTGGATATCCCCATGTACCTTTACGAGGGCGCAAACCACTCTCTTGAGACCGGCGATACCCTGAAAGACCTGGACACCTTGAAAGACGTTATGGAAAAAACAAAGCGGTTCTTGATCTGAGCCGCCTTTTGTACTTTCGTAAATACATAATTGAAATGTTTCCGCGGTGGAAACAAGCGTGGAAGAAACTTTGGGTTTTAAACATGAAAAACAGGACGTACTCGGATAACTTCAGGATCAATTCACAGGAAGACCTGATCAAGGCCATCAGGGACTTTGGCTTTGTGCCTTTTTTTGAAAATCCCATAGAGGGTTTTTCCATAGAGGAGCACATCGGTCCCGGCTGTTGGTATAACGACGGGGACAACGGATTTTGGCCCGCCTGGGAATGGAAAGGACCTGTGATCAAAAAGACCCGCTGTGCCTACGGGAAATTCCTTGGAAACAAGGCAGTCTACATCAGCCCCGAATGGTTTCCCGACTTTGCCAATTACCGAAGAGACGGGTACGACTTCGATGCAAGGTACGACGACGGACTTGCATCCAGAGATGACAAGATCCTGTTTGATCTTTTGGACGAAAACGCTCCCATTCTTTCCAAACCCTTAAAGGCAATGGGAAATTACAAAAAGGGCGGCAAGAAAGGTTTTGACACCTCTGTCACAAGGCTGCAGAAACAGTGCTATGTTATCGTCAGTGATTTTCGGTAT
>JAFUUM010000442.1 GCA_017477805.1 Lachnospiraceae bacterium | reverse complement strand
TTTCCTTTACCGTTTTTCCCTGTGGCATCGCCGCCTGCATCGCTGCCTGCACCGCCGCCTGCACATCCGCCAAGTAAAAGGCAAAGGGTTACAAGGCATGCGATCAGGCTGATACCGTATCTTTTCTTGTTCTTTTTCATTTTCATTCCATCCTGTTTCTGTTCTTTATTCCAATCTTTGTGTTCGCTGCTACGAACGCCCCCTTTTGGTCACGCGTCATTGTGGCAGCAACACAAGTTAACAGTTTACGACAAAGTGATTTGAAGCGCAAATCATGTTTTCTTTTTCGGAAAAAACCTCTTCTGTGGCTAAAACAAAGGATGTAATGAGATTGAGTCACACTCTGATCCTGATGCGTTTCCGGCAATGTGCTTCAATGACAGAAAACCGGACACTTTAGCCACAGGTCTAACCATCAAGACAAGCGGAAACGAAGAAAAAGACCGGAAATCTGTGCTTTAACATATGGTGCGTAGCGGATTTAGGCACAAAGTCATCAAAAAACATGAGAAATGGAACCCGCAGGAAAATCCGCTGGAGAAAACACTGAAAGGAACATTGAAATAACCACTGAAAGAACCACTGAAAGAATCAAAAACAGCTGTCCGACCGGGCAGCTGTTTTTCTTATACGACTATTTTGGAATACATTAAATTATTTGTTCAATTATAAAAATGGTGTGGAAATTGTCACACAAAAAGCGGTATAATTTACTTGTTACCGTTGTTTTCATCATGGAGGATGACATTATGTCCCAAGGAAAAAGAAATGAGACCATTGCCGGTTCTCTCCACAGCACATCCCGTTTTACCAGTTTTATGACCGTTGGCCTGTCCGTATTGATGTTCATTTTTCTGCTCATCATTGCGGGTAATTTCATGAATTTCTACAATGTACAGTACGTGACGGAGAAGTATCAGATGGAGATCCGAAAGGACGTGCAGACCATCAACAAGAGACTGTTATTTGCCCAGGCTTCCAACGATGCATCCGTTACAGCGGACCAGGCAGCGGATCTGGAAAAGCGCTTTATAAAGATCGCCGGCTATTTTGATACCATATCCAAAAACCTGAACGATGAAGCGCTTGGGTCCCAGTTAACAAAGGCATGGAACGATGTGGAAACGGCTTCCTTCAGTATGCTGGAGCTGGTGAATGCCGGCGACCAGGCAGGTGCACTTGTTTTTTATAATACGGAACTGAATGAAAAATCCGAGGTGCTGGCAGACCTGCTGGATGCCACCGGGGAACGGGCGGACGCTGCAGCGGAGGGCAAATACAGAGCCATTATCGTCATCTCCGTGATCGCCATTATCGCTCTGATCGTTGCATCCGCCACCATGATCCTCATGGGACGGATCAAGAACAGAAAACTGATCGCGGATATTGAGAATGATCTGCAGGTGCTGAAGGATGCAGCCGGTGAGATCGCCCAGGGTAACGTTCATGCCGAGATCGATTACGATAAGGAAAATGAAGTCGGAGAGGTGGCAGACAGACTGCGGTACGCATTCAATGCCCTGTCCGAGTACATTGATAAGATCAGCGAAGTCATGTCCACCATGGCTGACGGAAACTTCCGGATACGCTTTGAAAAGGATTTTGAAGGAGACTTCTCATCCATTCAGACAGCAATTGAGAGTTTCTCCGATAAGATCTCAGATTCCATGAGGGAGATCATCGAGGTTTCAGGCATGGTTTCCGCAGGCGCAGGTCAGCTCGCCGATGCGGGACAGAACCTGGCAGATACGACCACAAATCAGTCCGAGATCGTTATCGATCTTTCCAAGAAGGTCAACGAGATCAGTGATGAGATCTCTGGAAACTCCGCCGATGCGGAGAAGATCTCCAAAGATGTGGACGGTATTGTGGACAGCATCGTCTTTGGAAACAAGAAGATGGGCGAAGTGGTAGCGGCCATGAACGATATCTCTTCCTCTTCGGAGCAGATCAGCAACATCATCGACACCATCAACAGTATTGCCGATCAGACAAACCTCTTGTCACTGAATGCTTCCATCGAGGCAGCCAGAGCAGGAGAGGCCGGAAGAGGCTTTGCTGTGGTCGCATCCGAAGTATCCCAGCTGGCAGGCCAGACCGTTCAGGCATCCCAGAATACGGCTAATCTGATCACGGAATCCATCCAGGCAGTGGAAAAGGGTATCCGGATCGCAAATGATACGGCGAAAGAACTGAATGAAATGGTTTCCAAGGTGGAAGAGATCCGCAACCGCGTTAAGGAGATTGCAGATGCTTCCATCGGTCAGGCCAATTCCGTGCATGAGCTTTCCGGCAACATCGACAGGATCGCTGAGGAAGGTCATAACAACGCTGCAACATCACAGGAGTCTCTGGCACTGAGCTGCGAGATGAGCGAGCATGCAAACTCATTAAAGAACATGGTGGATCATTTCGAATTGAAATAGATCGAGCCATGCAGAAACAAGGGCACAGGAATAAACAAATACAGGGCGGCATATCGATGATATGCTGCCCTGTTTCATGCCTGGAGATTGTTCAATATCTACTCTTTGATCTCCACGATGGTGATCACATCCTTCAGGATGTAGTGGAAGAGGGGATAAGAGGTGTTTTCGTTTTCGATGTAACCGCCCTTGAGATCGATGGTGTCGGAAGGATCATCAGGGTCTACACCGGTGTAGTTTCCGCGGAAGACGAAACTGTCATTGCCGCGGACGAACATGGAGATCGCATTATCCATGGCTTCCTGGGTACCGGGGGCTGCAACCTGAAGGTTTAAGTCTGTCATTTCCACCCAGCCCTTTTCAAAACCGGCGGATATATCGGTTCCGTGGACTTTGCCAAAGACATTATCTTCGATGGGCTTGTTGTTCAGGACCGCATCTACGGCACCGAGTACGTAGGGATCCCAGCAGATCCGGGAGGTTACCAGGGAAGTACCGGGGGCAACTTCGGACATGCTCTGGTTGTAACCGACGAAGTAAACCTGCTTTTCACCGGAAGCTTCTTCACAGGCGATGGCGGGACCGATGGTATCGGTGTGCTGGGAGATGATCACGCAGCCTGCATCGATCAACTGCCGTGCGGCGGCCTTTTCCTGAGGGTAACTGCTCCAGGTGTGGGTGTAGCAGACCTGCATGGTTGCCGTGGGAACCACGGAACGTACCCCAAGAAGAAAAGCAGTATAACCGGAGATCACTTCCGATGTAGGAAAAG
>JAFUUM010000441.1 GCA_017477805.1 Lachnospiraceae bacterium | reverse complement strand
CAGGGTGTAATCGATGAGATGGGGCGTACTCATGGCCATGGTATCCGCCTGCACGGCCATATCCACCTCAAGCTCCACGGGGATGATGAACTCCGAATTGCCCTCTGTGTTTACGGGATAATAGGTCTTGCCGGCCACGATCATGTAGTCGTAATTGGGACTGCTCCATATGATGTCCGCCGTGGTCTTCCCATTCTTTTCCGTTATCCTGCAGGGGCTTTGAACGGATGCTCTCCCGCTCCCGCCGCTTAGAATAACAGATGCGGTATACTCCCTTTCGGAAGTACCACCGCATCCCATCATACAAAATGTAAGTAATACCATCAGCAGACCGATCTTTGGTAAAAGAAATGTCGTCTGCTTTTTTCTCATATGTAACTGCCTATTTGATCACAGCGCCGCTGTGCTTTACGTAAAGTTCCTGAACTGCCTCGATCCGTCCGAGACCGGAGATCTGGCATTCAATGCTCTCAAAAGAGCCGTCGGCTTCAAAGCCGCTCTTCCAGGAATCCTCATCATCACCGGCCATATCGTTGTTGGCGTGGTCGCCTGCAACCACCATAAGGGGACGAAGGATCACCTTGGTGTAACCGCTTTCCTTCACCTTCGCGATGACTTCGGAAAGTTCGGTCTCTTCGGGTTCGCCCTCAACTGTTCCGATGAACACGTTATCGTAGCCAAGCTCATCCATCTGGGTCTGCATCTGGCTGTAGGAGATCTTCGCGGTGTGGGAAGTTCCGTGGCCCATAAATACAAATGCAACGCCCTCTTCCTTTGCGGCATCCAGGCTGTCAAAACCTGCTTCCTCAAGGGCTGCGGCGGTGATAGCCTCAGCTACTGCCTTCTTATCGGCATTGATCTTGGTCGCATCGGATCCCACTTCACCAAGAAGGGGCTCTGCAACAGCAACGGACTCAAACTTATCCTGATATGCTTCCAGAACTTCGCAAAGCTCATCGTACTCTGCACCATGCATCAGGTGGGTAGGCTGGATCACCAGCTCTTTGACGCCGTTTGCAACAGCTCTCTCAAGAGCCTGCTCCACGTTGTCGATCTTCTCGCCGTCTCTTGCCTGTACGTGGTTGATGATGATCTGAGCGGTAAATGCTCTTCTGACGGACCAGTCGGGATATGCTGCCTGAAGGGCCTTCTCGATGCCGCCGATATCCTCTGCTCTGCTGTCGTTAAAGGAAGTACCGAAACTCACGACAAGGAGCTCTTTCTCTCCGATCTCATCTGCGTTCAGGGCATCGTCCCTGGAAGCGTCGCCGGTGTCTCTTCCGAAGTAATCGGGATCGGCGTCTTCGCCTTCCACCATTTCCTTCTGCTCATCGGTCAGGGCATCCCAGGCTTCCTTTGCCTTGGTGCAAAGTTCGTCCGTATTCTCATCTCTGGTCTGTACATAGATGGCATCGATCAGATCTGCCACTTCCTGTGCTTTTGCCATGTCGTCATCCGTCGTTTCTTCCACATATTCCGTAACATCGGAAACCTTTACCTGATGGTCATACCATTTTTCCTTGGTACCGATAATGGCCAGAGGGAATTCCTCGTCGATGGCGGGAACGGGTACGTCAAAGCCGTACACTTCCTCTTCCGTTCCATCGGAATATTTTACAAGATCCGTGGTGGGCTGCAGAAGAACTGCGCCTTCCTTCTGGGCATCCTCTGCGCTTCCGGGGAAGAGGTTTACGATGTTCTTGGACTGGAGGGTGATGTGGATCGTCATCTCTCCGTCTTTTACCGTAAGGGTCGCTCTGTCACCGTAAGCTTCATTGATGTGGAACATGGAGCCGTCGGTTGTAAAGGATGCGGAGTAAACGCCATCCGCAAGAACGTTTTCCGCTTTGGGGGCTTCCTCGGTGGGCTGCGCTGCAGTCTCTACCGTGGTTTCTTCCGCAGGCTTTGTTTCTGCTGCCTGCTGCCCGCAAGCCGCGAGCATGGACACGGTCATTGCCAGTGCCAAAAGTGCTGTACATTTTTTTCTCATAATGATTCCTCCTTCTTGCAAACGGAGGGATCGCCGGTTTTGGAAATAAAAAAATCTCCGCCCGGAAGCGAAGATTTTTAGCGCACAAAATTAGAGCAAATGCCGAAGGCATCTACTTAAATGATTCGTACAGTCAATTCCTCGTGACCCGGTTTCCCATGTACGACGACAGGCAGGTCTCCCGGCTGATCGATACGGCATTCATATAAATAACAGATCAATGCCCCGCCCATCCTCCCTTCCCGGAACCGTTAAGCTCCAGTGGTTATGAGGATCGACTCTCGAAACACGGTGACGAGATCGTGCAGGATTCGCACCTGCTTCCCTTTTCACTTGTGCAGCTTCCGCCCTGCGGCGTTAGCCCACAAACACCTTCCGTCTTATTCATTTGCGGATTTATGATACCATAAAACCCCTGTATCGTATAGTCTGTGCCGAAATGGACTCTTTTTATCCTTCATTGGTGTACTTTTCAATAAAGGCGACGGCTTCCTCGATGCCGCCGGCGTTTTTGAAGCTCTCCGAAACCTTTCCGGCGGCTTCTTTATAGCCGGGTTCTTCCAGAACTCTTTTGACGCACTTTAAGATATCCGGTTCTTTGATGGAGGGCAGTTTCAGACCGGCTCCCAGTTCCGCAGTTCTCTTTGCCACCGCACCCTGTTCCGGTGTCTGGGGAAACAGGATCAGGGGAACGCCGAAATACAGACCCTCGGAGGCGGAATTCATGCCGCAGTGGGTGATAAAGGCATCCGCGATGGACAGGACTGCCATCTGATCCACGCTTTCGTAGATTTGGATATTGTCCGGCAGGTTTTCAAAGGTATCCGTATTGGTCCCCATGGAGATGATCACCTGGTAGTCCGTTTTTCCAAGGACGTTGATACAGTTCCGATAAAACTCCCGGTTCTTATTGATGGTACCCATGGAGATGTAAACTGTCTTGTCGGCGGTCTTTTCGTAGGTTTCCGTCATGGGGCGAATGGAGGGACCGATGAAATGGTACCGGTCGGAAAAGGTTTCCGCGCAGGGCTGGTAATACTTTGAAGTATAGACAATGGTGTTGGTGTCGTTGTCATTGGTAACGATCTGAAGCAGTCCCTTTACAGGGTACCCCTGATCCCGAAGGCGCTTTATCTGTCTGTTGACCTCCGGCATGGCAAAGAGCATCCGCAGGGTCTCTCCCAGACCGTGGCTGTTATATTTTCCGGAATACCGGTTAAAGGCAAAGGTCGTTGTGGAGCAGATATAGGGCAGGCCGAATTTCATTGCCGCAAGCTTGCCCCAGAAGGCAACGGAATCCGAAACGATGAGATCCGGCTGCAGTTCTTTGATTTTTTCGCTGATCATGGAATCCAGGCCGATGGTCGCATCCACCATGAGTTTCACCGCAAAGGACTGATCCCTACCAACCTTATCCGCATAGTCCTTATCCTGCTCTTCGAAGTTGTACCCATCGCAGGAAAAGAATTCGGCACCGGCGGCCTCGATCTTTTCCCGGAACATCTCATAAGAGAAGTAGTAAATTGTATGGCCCGCTTTTGTCAGCGCCCGAACAAGTCCCAGAGTGGGATTCGTGTGGCCATGGGCCGGAATGCAAAACCAGATGATCTTCATGTTTATTCCCCCTTACCCGTTACTTAGGGAAATTGTAACGCAACGTCATCGGATCAACAACTGAGCTTATAGTTTTCCGCCTGAGCCATGAAGAGTTTGTAATAAAGGCTCTCGGTCTTCTTCATGAGGTTATCGTGGGTATCATAGTCCGCCACGGTACCTCCGTCGATGATCAGGATCTTATCGCAGAACTTCGATGAGGACATTCTGTGAGAGATGTAGATCGCAGTCTTATCTTCCACCAGGGAATTGAACTTCTCGTAGATCTCGGCCTCTGCTATGGGATCGAGGGCACTTGCGGGCTCATCGAGGATGACCATCTCCGCGGGCTTGTAAAGAGCTCTTGCGATGGCGATTTTCTGGCCCTGTCCGCCGGACATCTCAATGCCTTCTTCATCGTACTCTTTGCCGAAGCGGGACTTGATGCCGTTTTTCAAGGTATCGATCTTGTCCTTCATGCCCACTTCTTCAATGAGTCTGTAGATCTTCGCGCTTTCTTCCTCGGAATTACTTTCCTTACAGGAAACATTCTCCGCAATGGTAAAGTTAAAGAGTTTATAATCCTGGAACACCGCAGAAATGCTGTTCATGTAGGTACGGTAGTCGTAATCGTAGATGTTCTTGCCGTTAACGAGGATCTCGCCGCTGTCCAGTTTGTACATGCGACAGATAAGCTTCACAAGGGTGGACTTGCCCGCACCGTTGAGGCCCACGATGGAGATCTTTTCGCCACGTTTGATGCTGAAGGAAATATCCTTCAGGGTAGGCTTTTCAGCCTTCGGATAAGTAAAGGTCACGTTCCGAAATTCCACGGTATTGATGGGGCCTTCGAACTTTTCTTTGCCGGACTCTAATGTCTCTTCCTCGATGCTCATAAACTCCAAATAAGGGTCCAGGAAGGAAAGGGTCTGAAGCAGCATAACGATCTGCTCACCAAGTCCCTGCATGGCGGAACTGAAGTTCACCGCAGAGGAAACGTACATGGTAAGGGAACCCAGGGAGATCATCTTTCCGAACCTGTCGGAGATGGTCCGGACGCCAAGGTACACGTAGGAAAGGGCGGTGGCGCAGATGGTGATCACCTGCATCAACCCCAGGGACATGCCGACGCCCCGCATGGACTTGGTAAAGTAATGACAAACTTCCTTGTTTTCCCGAAGGATCGTTCCCGTGACCATGGGCTCAAGGTTATATAAGCGGACTTCCTTTTGTGCCGTCTTCTCCATACCGAGGTCAAAGTAGTAATTATAGCGGCGGTTGATGGGAATGAGCTGCTGCATAAAGCTCGTAACCTTCTTCATGTTGAGGGCGTAGGCCAGCAGGGAAAGAAGGGTTGCCGCCACCATGATGACGATGAGCACAGGACCCAGGGTGAGCATCACCGCAAGAAGTCCCGTCAGGGTAACGATGGAGGTCAGTGTCTGGGATACGTAAGAGATCACCTTGCTGATGGCTCCCTGATTGGAGATGGCAAAGCAGGCTCTTTCTTTCAGGTCAAGATAGTACGGATCCTCGAGATAGGAGTACTCGATGTTCATGATCTTTTCGCCCATCTTCTCCTGCATGGTCTGGTTCACGTACTGGCTCCGGACATTCATGTAACGGTCCAGAAGGTTCTCAAAGAGTTTCATGAGCACGTTGTTGAGGACAATGAGAGCCCCGAAAAAAATGAGGGTTTCCACTCTCTTTTCCCCGATGATCTCGTCGATGAGGAGTTTGGGCAGGATCACGTTAAGGAGCAGTTTTGCGCCCCCAAGGAGTGCCTTCAGGATCAGGGTGAGGATATACATGGGCGATACGCTCCATGCAAGCTTCATAAAATGACTTAATTTCTTCATGATGCGTCTGCCACCTCCTCCTGATAGTATTTGCCCTGGACCACGAACATCTCGTAGTACATGCCTTTTTTTGCCATCAGTTCCTCATGGGTGCCGTATTCTTTGACGCCGTCTTTGTCAAAAAGAGCGATCTTGTCGCAGAAGATGGTGCTGGCAAGTCTGTGAGAAATATAAATGGCCGTCTTGCCCTGTACCAGGGTACTGAAGTTTTCGTAGATCTCCGCCTCGGCAAGGGCATCCAGCGCTGCCGTAGGCTCGTCCATGATGACCATGGGCGCGTTTTTGTAAAGGGCTCTCGCGATGGCAAGTTTTTGTCTTTCGCCGCCGGAGAAGTCCGTACCGTTCTCATCAATGACCTTGAGCATCATCTGGTCAAGGCCCCGATCCAGGCTCGCCAGCTTCTTGCCAAGGCCCACTCTCTCAAGGGCCTCCGTCACTCTTGCATCGTCGGCTTCGCCGCTCTTGCAGGTCACGTTTTCCCGAAGAGTGAATGCCAGGATGTTAAAGTCCTGGAATACCGTAGAGTACAGGTCATAGAGGTTTTTCTTTTTCCAATCCTTAATATCAACGCCGTTGATGTAGATATGGCCTTCCGTGGGTTCATACAGGCCGCAGATCAGCTTTACCAGCGTGGTCTTCCCGGCACCGTTAACGCCAACAATGGCAAGGCGTTCGCCGCTGTGGATGGTAAAGGAAAAGTCCTTGTAAACGTCAACATCCGAACCGGGATACCGGAAGGTCACATGGTCGAGAACGATCTCCACCGTACCGGGTACATCCGGCGTTTCCTCGCCTTCCGTTAAGAGCCGGGAATCCAACAACTTAAAGAAGTCATTGACGTACTCGCCTTCGTTCCGAATCTGCATGACGGTACCGCCAAATGTGAGCATGAGGTCGATCATGTTCATGATCAGCGCAACGTACATGGTGTAATCGCTGACTGGCATGCCCTGATATGCCTTGTAGATCAGGGTTCCGTACATGGCCACGTCGGTAACGATCAGGGATGCGATGCCCACAAGGCCAAGGAGGAACCGTCTGTTTTCGATCATCTTCAGGACACCTGTGAAAGCACCGATCTCCTCTTTGTAATTGGCGATGATACGCTCTCTGAAGTTAAAGATCCTGATGTCTTTACCGAACGAGAAGTCGTGAGTCGTCTTGTTAAAGTATCTCATTCTTCTTGAGGCTTTGCTCTTTTCCTCTTTTAATGAATACTCGTAGTCGTGAGTTTTTGCGGACACCCACATGAGCACGCCGCAGTGGAGGATAACCAGCAAAAGGACCACAGGGCTTAAGGTGAAGGCCACCACAGCCATGGCGATCAGGCTCAGAAGGTATGCCGGCGTCTTGTAGATCAGACCCAGCACCAGCTCGATGCCGTTTCCGTTTGAGGATCCGGCAGACATTGCTCTGTCGTTCTTTTCCCAGAAGGAAGCATCTTCCACGTTTTTGTAATCCATCCTCTGGATCTTTTGGGACAGGAGCGCAAGGTAATGCATTCTCAGCTCCATGTTCACCGAATCCGCCACCTGCCGCAGATACATGGCCATAAATGCCACGAATCCTGCGCACACAAAATAAACCGCCATAACCTTAACGAGAGGGATCGCGGCTTCGCTTCCGTACTGTTCCAGTGTTCCGATGGCAAGTTTGGGGAGGATAACGCTTAGAAAGGGCTGAACGGCCACGAAGAGGGCCGCAAAGATCATTCGTACAAGCTGAGCTTTGTTCTCAGTTCGCACGAACGTAAGGAGCCTCCTTACGACGTAAGAAGGTTTGTAACTGTTTTCACTCATATATACAACCACCTTTTCTAGTTTAACGCATTAAAGTGTAACACAAAAAGGTGGCGTATACCATGGGGAATCTTTGCTTTTTATTAGGCAATTTGTGCTTGTTATTTCGCAGGTTCCGGTTCGTACAGTGCCTTGAATTCTTTCAGCGCCTCCCTGATCCCGATGTGCTGGGGGCAGATGCCCTCGCACTTTCCGCACTGAAGGCACTCGGATGCTTTTCCGTGGTTCATGGAAAACCGCTCGTAGTACATGTTTGAGGTTTTCCCGGTAACCGCATGCATGTTTAAGAGGCCGAAATAGTCCGGAATGTTGATGGACTTCGGACATTCCTCCAGGCAATATCTGCAGCCTGTGCACTGCACCTTAATGGTGGAGTTCAATATATCCGTGATCTTTGCTACAAGCTCTTTTTCGCCTTCGGATAAGGGCTTAAACTCCTGCATGTACGACGTATTGTCATCCAGCTGGGAAAGACTGCTCATGCCGCTGAGCACCATGTTGACGTGGCTGAGCGACGCAACATACCGGATCGCAAGGGATGCGGGGGACGGGATATTGCCTGCGTTTTCTTTTTCATAATAGGCATTGAACACTTCCATCGCCGCATCGGGAAGCGCAGCCAGGGTTCCGCCTTTTACAGGCTCCATAACGATCAGTTTTTTCCCGTGCTTTTTCACTGTTTCATAGCACTTACCGGACTGGATGGCGATGCTGTCCCAGTCAAGATAATTGATCTGGAGCTGCACCACATCGACTTCGGGATGCTCCGTCAGGATCCGGTCCAGCGTCTGGGCATCATCGTGGAACGAAAAACCGATGTTTCGGGCATAGCCTTCCTTTTTCATCTTTTCGATGAAAGGAAAACCGCCGTATCTCTCGGTCTTGATATAACGGTCTCTCCCCAGATTATGCAGAAGATAAACATCAAAATAATCCACGCCGCATTTTTTCAGCTGATCCTTAAAATACATCTCATAATCAGCAGTATCTTTTACGCGCAGGATCGGCATCTTATCCGCAAGGATAAAGGAATCCCTGGAATGCCGTTCCACAAGGGCTTTTCTTAATGCGATCTCCGACTGTTCCTGATGATAAGGATACGCTGTATCAAAATAGCAGAATCCCCTGTCCAGAAAGAGATCCGCCATCTGCTTTACCTGCTCCAGATCGATGCTGGCAGCATCATCCTCGTCAAGTTTTGGCAGCCGCATCATTCCGAAGCCAAGTTTCTTGTCCATTCTTTCAAACGTATCGCTCATATTCTGCCCTCCGATATGATCCAGACCGCCTCAACGTCTTTCCCCTTAAGGGAAAATGCTCCCGTTTCCAATAAGTACTCTTATGATCCCAATAACAAACAAATGCGCCGGGTAATAGATATAAAAGAACCACTTCATTCCCTTCCAGCTTCCTCTTTCGCCGTTATACTGTTTCAGGATCGGCAGGGACAAAAGGGTGCACATCTGAAGGAGTCCGTATGCTTTATCCATAAAGATGAAATAAACGGCCGCATACACCGCTGTCCAGATCAGCATCGTAAGGGATTGCTTTTTGAAATCCCCACGGTTTAAGTAAAGGTACACGGGACAGATCGCCGCGATCGTGGACCAGTCTGCAGGGAATGTAATAAAGCAGATCAGGATGATCAGCAGGATCTTTGCCCACTGCGGCAGTTTCTCCGTTGTAAAGATGACCATCAAGACCACTGCCCAGGCCAGGGACCACATGACACTTGTCATGTTGAAAAATCCCGTCGGCACAAAGGAGATCCCTCCTGCAAAGTTATACGCAAAATGCGAGATCACCGCAAAAACAAACAGTCTGGAAATATACTTCTTCACGTTCCGGGTATAATGGAAGCCCTCCGCGATAAAGAACCACATGATCGGTGCCGTCAGTCTTCCGATCACATGCAAAAGCATGACCCACCATATCTTCTGACATCCCGGAAAAAGAAGCCAGGTCACATGATCGATGGTCATTGCAATGATAGCAATAACCTTGATTTGATTAGAATTTAAGCCATTTGTCTTTTCGCTCATTCCTTTTCCCAAAATCATACACATTTATCTGTTTCTTTATTGAAATGATCCAATTGCTACTACACTCAGATCTCTTCAATCCCAATGCTTTTCAAATATTGATATGTACCATCATAGAATTCCGGAAGTCTTGTACTGTCTTCCCAAAATCCTGTTACAGTCTTGTGAGAATTACCTGCCGGTACGCAAATTACCATTCCGGATCTGGCCCTGGTCAGCAACACTCTGTACGCGTTCAGCATATATTTCATCAATTCGTGCTTGTTTTCCGAATCATCTTTTTGCTCTACCCACTGTGTTTTCTGCGCGGTACTGAACTTGTAAAAATGCCATTTTCCATCTTCAAAACGCATATCCGCATCCCATAAGAGGCATGTATAATCCAATTCCAATCCCTGGACCTGGATCTCCGTGGCTGCGTCTTCCAAATAATTGGATGATCTTGTATCGACCTTGTCATCAAGGAACCAGTGAATGGCATTTTCATCACTCGAAGGTAGAACATGCACACCAAGAGGTTTATATCGAGCTGCCTCTTTGGTTATAAGAACCCCAGTCCGTTCAGACCCTCTAACCTTCTTATGTAGCCATCGCTTCGCTTTCTCCAAATCCCTGGTCAACACGATCGGGTATTTGTCTTTGATCTGGCTATATAGGACTGCAGCCTGATCATCCACTGCAAGAAGCGAATGAACAAAGGCGGATAGTTTTTCCGCTCTAAATGATCGTAATGAAACGCCCAAATGGAGATCTTCGGAATAAACCACATTATGGTTTTCCTTTAGAAGTTCACTTACTCTACCCTCAGCATACTCTGTTTCTGATAAGTATGGCGATATGTATACTTTCCAGTGAGAGAACTTATCGTTTATAGCTCTGATCCATTCCGTGATACCTGCCTCACCGGTATTTATTTCCTGACCACCGCCGACGAGGCATACAATAGTAGCCCAGTCCTCGCGCTGATCAAGGGACCAGATCAAAAAGGCTGCCTCTGACATGGGGAAATTAGGCACCTTCAATTTGTTACCATATGTTCCGCCTCGTTTCAGATAATCCGCCAATCTTTTATACGTCCAGGAACGTTGGGCCTCATCAAAAATGGCTACATGCTCGACTTCACCATATCCTGCATCCTGCATCTTAATAGCTTTTTCCGGATCAATTTCCAGTATGCCATTTTCTACAGGATTCTTTATTTTGGCCAGCATATTATCCCTATATCGATGGATAATCTGAATAAACTTTCCAACCTCACGTCTGGAATCTGTGATCTTTTTTGCTTCTCCACGTTCCTTACACTTAGCGAAGTTATCTCTTGCAAGAGCCTCGGTGAGGACAGCCACTAATGGCCCATTTCCCGATAAATATACCGCTCCCTCGTCTTCTACCGGCGAATCATTTCCCTGATAAGTCTGTTTAACAGCCACTTCCAATCCAACCAGTGTCTTTCCTGCGCCGGGAACACCGGTAACAAAACAGATACTTTTTTCTCTAAGGAGTTTGCTTTTCTTGATCACATCGAGAATACAGGATATTGTTCGCTCTGTATTAACTGCATCTGCTTCATGCCGAGTTATATCCTCAACGGAATGACTTTCATACAGGGTCCTGGCCGCCTCAATGATGGTTGGAGTCGGTGCATAAGGGCTGATAATCCATTCTCTACCGATATGTGCTTCTCCGGGGAACCGTTCAATCACATTAGAAATCAAGTTTCCAAGGTCATCTTCTCCCGTGAGAAGCGGGTTTACGATCATATCATCATAGGGAGAGAGCTGAATAAGCGATGTTGATCTTTTGTATTTTAGTGGGATCAAAATAGGTACGATAACTCTATCCGCACTCAATTTATGAAAGTTTTTCAGGTCCAGTGCGTAATCTAAAACCTGATCCAAACCACCCTCAATATTCGTTTCTTTTTCACCTTTGAATTCCAGGCAAAACACGATCCCTTTCAGGAGCAAAACGACATCGATCCTTTTTCCCAACCGTGGAATGTCATATTCAAACACAATATGTCCGTTCGCATCAGCCCATGGCAAAAGCACGGTTTGCAATACTTCTATTTCGTTGCACCATGCTTCCCTTGTAGAAGAATTTGCATCACCATGATATTTTTCACAGAGTTCCCCAAATATGGCTTCTTTTTCTCTTCTAAGAAATGACTCTATGGAACTATCATATAAGCATCTGCTACTATTCCCCATATCAACACCTTCTTTTCATTACCATCCTGACGATCGACACCGGCGTGCCAAGAGTCCATTGCCTTTTGCATCCGTCGAATTCAAATCCATAACGGTGGGACTTTTACTACTGATTGATCCTGCACCAGAAATGGTTTTCTCCGTCATCCGAAGCGATCACATTACAGCTTACTTTCATTCTTTTCTCAGGATTTCTCATGCAACTATAAGGTCACGCCTTCACTTTTTTTCACTATTTTTCATTCATCGAACACCGCAATATAGTCGTCACGCAAAGAAAAAACACAACGGATCTACGCATGCGATAGATCCGGGAAATACAGTTTATCCTGTTCTATCGCTTTCAGATTTTCACCTCTGTAAAAGAGTCTGTAATCATCTGCCCCATCATATACTTCAGAAATGCATTTATCCCGGTCCTCTTCCAGAGGAGTAAATCCCAGCATGAGGCATGGCTTATCAAGGTTAATACGCCTTACAACATCTGTGAGGGCAACTTTCTTCCCGGAAAGCACGGACTGGAGTATAGGCGTCTCTTCCTCTTCCAGCACGATAAAGCAGTCAAGTTCGGCGCAGTAGAGCACGTTGTCCAGACCTGCTGTATAGAACATCTGCAGACCGTATTTATTGATCTGCTCAAAAGAGGAGTGGGGCTCGCTTTCCCGAACATACTCCAGGTATTTCTTCTTTACGCCCTCATCCATATCCTGTATGGGTCTGAAAGGCTCGGCGTTTTTATCGGCAGTGCAGAATTCCTCTTTTAAGAAATATCTGTACTGATTGATGATCTCAAAATCCATCTTACGGTAAAACCCGGCAGCGCTGAGATCGCCAAAGAGATAGAAGCCGTCACAGTCTTTTTCGTACTCTTTGATCACCTGCTTCATCAGCCCGGCGGCAAGGCCCTGCTTTCTATAGTCGGGGTCGGTCATGACCGTTCCGATCTGGATATAGTTTTTCACGGCCCCGTTTTGCTTAAAGCTCATTCGATTGGCAGAAACGTTCGAAACGATCTTTCCGCCTTCCTCATAGGAATAGGGGATATAATCGCCTTCAAAATAGCCGTTCGTAACCCAGCCTTCAAAGTCAAATCCGAATGTCTTCTGCGTCAGTCCGTTCAGCATATGACGTTTTGTGTCATCTCTCATGTAATCGCTGATCAATTTCATTTTAATATTCCTTCTTTATCTCTTCTATCTTGTAGATTTCCTTAAACCGTTCTATATCCCCGGGCTCCCTGATCAGCATCACCTCAGTGAAGTGACCATCCTCCTTATCCTTAAAGCCCGCCACCTGCTCTCCGTTACAGATACTGCACTTGATCACCGCTATCTGTTTTTCGGAGTCAAACGGTACGGCTTCGCCAAACTGCTGCTCCCGTTGCGGTTTCTTACCAAAATGATCATAGACATTGGGGCCAATGGCTAAAAGGAAAAAGACACCTATCAGTATCGTCCCCCAATCATTTGTATGCAAAGAAATGACCTTATACAGGCCGTCAATGATCAGTACCCAACATAAAATCAGTGCGATAATTGAAATGATCAGTCTGAGCTTAGTCTTCATATGCTTCAAACGAAACTCTCCAATCCTTTCCCATATCGATCCCGTACTTTTCCATGAAATTATCGCAGTTCAGATCCAGGCAGAGATACAGCGAAGACCCGCAATAAAGGACCGGATCACCCTCGGGAACAAAACCGAATGAGCGCTCAAAATGTACGTCCCGGTCAAACATCGTTTTGCCTTCATGAGTGATCACAACATGTACCGACTGCCCTTCGGTAAAGCCGCACTGTTTCCACTCTTCATTCGTGATATTGAACTGGATCCCGCCAAAGTGCTTCAAACCTGTCATCACAAAGCCGCTTGCCGACAGATCTCCCAAAATGGGACGCAGCCCGTATTCTTCGCATTCGCGGATCTCTTCCACCGGGTATTCCACCCCCAGGCTCTCAAACGTCTTCTGGCCTGAGGCAAGCAGTGCAGCAGCATAGCCAAAGATGTCGCGGCCATGAAAGACACTGACTTCCTCACCCGCATCAAAGCGGATGGACGGATCCAGTTCCCGGACGGCCTTGATACCGATACCGTATTTTAGGTGGGTCAACGTCCCATTGTCCGGTGTGATCACATATGTCCCGTTTTGAAGCAGTGCAACACAGGCTTTTCTGTCCGTTCCGACTCCGGGATCCACTACGGAAACAACGATGGTTCCTGCCGGCCAGTAAGGCACAACAGTTCCCAGGGAAAGGGACGCTTCCCAGGGGTCAAATTTCTTTATGTCATGGCACAGATCCTCGATCTCCAACGTAGGATCTACCTGTTTGATCACGCCTTTGACCGAGGCTACAGCACCCCAGGTCAGTGAAAAATCAGTTTGTAACAGAATTACCGGTTTCATACAGCCCTCCTTCATGCAGAGTCCGTTCCTAAATTTCATTCAACTTTAAAAAACTACGATAATAGATCTCCGTGGCCTTTAAACAATCTTCCACCGAAATCCATTCATCTTTCCGGTGCGCAAGCTTTTCCACATCTTCCGGTACCGGGCCAAAGGTCACGCAGTTTCCGCCAAACACTTTTGCATAGGAGACGCCCCCACTGATCCGAAGATCGGGTTCCTTCCCCATGACTTCCTGATACCCCTGCCGTAGCGCAAGGATATTGGGATCCTCCGGATCAGCCATGGTGGGCGGATCGTCATATGGCATAGCCGGCGACAGCTCCGGAAAGCGTTTTGCAAACACCGCAAATATCTCCTCTGAGGTAACTCCGGCAGGATAACGAACATCGATCTGGGCTGACAGCTCCCCATCTTCCGTGATGGAAAGGATCCCCAGGTTCATGGTAAGCGCGCCCACATTTGAATCATCTCGAACGAGCCCGGCGCTTACGCCATAGGAATCCGCAAAGAATTCCGACAGCCCTGCGATCACCGGATCATTAGGGAGCTTTTCCCGAAGTTCTTTTAAAAGAGCCACAGTGGCGCTCTCCCCTTCATCGGGCCGGGATGCATGTGCAGCCT
>JAFUUM010000440.1 GCA_017477805.1 Lachnospiraceae bacterium | reverse complement strand
GTCCTTGTTGGTGCCGGTCACCTTCGCAACCTGCTCTCTTTCGATCTTCTGCTCAACCTTGACGTGCATCAGCAGACGGACCGTATCTTCCTTGATGGACTGGGTCATCTCATCAAACATCTGATAACCTGCCATCTTATACTCAACCAGGGGATCTCTCTGACCGTAAGCCTGAAGGCCTGCGCCCTGACGGAGCTGGTCCATATCGTCGATGTGGTCCATCCATCTGCGGTCGATGACCTTTAAGAGGATCACACGCTCTAATTCACGCAGCTGTTCCTGGTTGGGGAACTCTGCTTCTTTGGCTTCGTACAACTTCACAGCCTCTTCTTTCAGCTGCTGCTTTAAGTTGTTCTTGCCGGCTTTCTCTACTCTGTCCGCATTCACGGGCTGCAGCGGGATGATGGGGAGCAGCAGGGAATCCAGCTCGCCGAAATCCCATTTGCTTACATCGGAGTCATCACGGATGGCCATATCCACACAGCCTTCGGTGATATCGGTGATCATCTTGTAGATGGAATCCCGCATGCTTTCGCCGTTCAATACCTTCAGACGCTCTGCGTAGATGATCTCTCTCTGCTCGTTCATGACCTGGTCATACTCCAGCAGATTCTTACGGATACCGAAGTTGTTACCCTCGATCTTCTTCTGGGCGGACTCGATGGCCTTGGTCAGAGCGGAATGAGCGATCTCCTGTCCCTCGGGGATACCCAGGGAGTTGAACATGCCGATCATACGCTCGGAACCGAAGAGTCTCATCAGATCGTCTTCCAGAGAGATGTAGAACCGGGATTCACCGGGATCTCCCTGACGTCCGGAACGTCCACGCAACTGGTTATCGATACGGCGGGACTCATGACGCTCGGTACCGATGATCTTTAAGCCACCGGCTTCCTTCGCTTCGTCGTCCAGTTTGATATCCGTACCACGGCCTGCCATGTTGGTAGCGATGGTCACGGCACCGTGAATACCGGCATCCGCAACGATCTCTGCTTCCAGTTCATGGAACTTTGCATTCAGTACATTATGCTGGATGCCTCTTGCCTTCAGCATCTTGCTCAGGAGTTCCGAAGTCTCGATGGTGATGGTACCCACCAGTACGGGCTGTCCCTTTGCATGAGCCTCTTCCACGGCATCGCATACTGCGTTGAATTTTTCTTTCTTGGTCTTGTATACACTGTCCTGATGATCGATACGGGCAACGGGACGGTTGGTGGGGATCTCCACAACATCCATGCTGTAGATGTCACGGAACTCCTTCTCCTCCGTTAACGCGGTACCGGTCATACCGGATTTCTTCTCGAATTTGTTAAAGAAGTTCTGGAAGGTAATGGTGGCGAGGGTCTTGCTCTCTCTCTTAACCTTTACATGTTCCTTTGCTTCAATGGCCTGGTGTAGACCGTCGGAATAGCGTCTTCCCGGCATGATACGTCCAGTAAACTCATCCACAATAAGGACCTCATCGTCTTTCACAACGTAGTCCTTGTCTTTGTGCATCAGATTGTTGGCGCGAAGGGCCAGATCAATATTGTGCTGGATCTCCAGGTTCTCGGGGTCAGCCAGGTTCTCGATGTTGAAGAATTTCTCAACTCTCTGGATACCCTGTCCCGTAAGAGCCACTACCTTATCTTTTTCATTGACGACAAAATCACCGGTCTCCTCACGCTCGATGCCCATGATGGCATCCATCTTCGTGAGTTCTTCCATATCCTCACCGCGCTGCATCTGCTTTGCAAGGATATCGCAGGCTTCGTAGAGTTTAGTGGACTTGCCGCTCTGACCGGAAATGATCAGAGGAGTTCTTGCTTCGTCGATCAGGACAGAGTCTACTTCATCGATGACCGCATAGTGCAGGCCGCGGAGCACCAGCTGCTCCTTGTAGATCACCATGTTGTCGCGCAGGTAATCAAAGCCCAGCTCGTTGTTGGTCACGTAGGTAATGTCACAGTTGTAAGCATCACGGCGCTCATCGTTGTTCATGCCATTTAAGACAACCCCAACGGTAAGGCCCATCCATTCATGGACCTGACCCATCCACTCTTTATCACGCTTTGCCAGATAATCGTTGACGGTAACGATGTGCACGCCCTTGCCTGCCAGTGCGTTCAGGTATGCAGGGAGGGTTGCCACCAGAGTCTTACCTTCACCGGTCTTCATCTCTGCGATACGTCCCTGGTGAAGGATGATACCGCCGATGATCTGTACCGGATAAGGCTCCATGTTCAGGACTCTCTTATCGGCTTCGCGGATGGCTGCGAAGGCTTCCACCAGGATGTCATCCAGGGTCTCGCCCTCAGCAAGTCTCTTCTTAAACTCTTTTGTCTTGTCTTTTAATTCGTCATCGGACAGGGCCTGCATCGCGGGACGCAGTTCCTCGATCTTCCTGACGAGGGGCTGGATCCTTTTGACTTCCCTCTCGCTGTGGGTTCCGATGATCTTGTCGATTAAACTCATATCTTTTGTTACTCCTTAAAAGATCGGCACGCGTCCGTCCCGACCCGTTTTCTGACGAAATCTTAGTAGATCTTGGCTTCTTCCTGACCGGTCATCACACGGATAGCCCCCTGCGCAAGAGCAAGGAGTTCGTCCTCTCCGGGATATACAGTAACAGGTGCTATGAAACAAACACTTTCTGTAATGGCGTCGGTGATTACTTTACCATAAGCAATGCCTCCGGTCAAAATGATCTGATCCACCTGACCTTTTAATACGGTAGCGCAGGCACCGATGTTCTTGCAGACCTGATAAATGAATGCGGAACGGACAAGCTGTGCCTTCTCGTTACCGTCTTCACACATCCGGTTTACTTCTCTCATGTCGTTGGTACCAAGGTAAGCGTTTAAACCGCCGCCGCCAACGATCTTCTTTTTCATCTCCGCATGAGTGTACTTGCCGGAGAAGCAAAGATCCACCAGCGCAAGAGCGGGAACGCCGTTGGTACGCTCGGGGGAGAATGCGCCGTCGCCGTTTAAGGCAGCAAATACATCTACCATTTTACCTTTCTTATGAACACCTACGGAAGTACCTCCACCCATGTGGACAACGATCACGTTGATGTCTTCATATTTCTTGCCGATCTCTTTTGCATATCTTCTGGCAACAGCCTTCTGATTCAGAGGATGATCGATGGAAACTCTTTCGATCTCGGGGATACCGGAGATCCGGGCAACGGGTTCCATTTCATCAACAACCACGGGATCCACGATGTAGGATTTCACACCGATCTCATCAGCGATCTCTCTTGCAAGGATACCGCCAAGGTTGGATGCATGCTGACCCTGAACCCCTTTCCGAAGGTCCTCAAGGAGGGCATCGGTACATTCATAGGTACCGCCGGGGATGGGCTTTAAGAGTCCGCCTCTTCCCACGATAACATTTAAGGAAGAAAGTTCGATATTCTGTTTCTTCAGGAAATCCAAAATGATGTTTTTCCGGAAATCTTTCTGATCGATGATACTGGGGTACTGCTCGATCTCCTGGGTGGAGTGACGAAGTGTCTCGTCCATGATGCAGTTTTCATCCTCAAAGATACCGATCTTGGTGGATGTGGAACCGGGATTGATAATAAGACTTCTGATAGCCATTTTATGCGCCTCCTGAGGTTTGATGATTCTCGATTTAATTTTATTTTGCCATCTTTTTCAATTGATCTGCCACGATAGCAGCCAGGCAGATGGAGTTGACTTTCACATCTTTGGTGTCGGATCTGCTGGCAAGAATAACGGGCGCTTTTGTTCCTGTGAGGATGCATCCGTTCTTTGCACCGGGAACCATGTGAACGATGGTCTTATAAACGAGATTGCCTGCGTGGATGTCGGGGAAGAGGAGAACATCCGCACATCCGGCTGCAGGTCTGCCTACTGCTTTCTTTTCCTCGGCTGCTGCAGGATCGATGGCAATGTCCATGGACAGAGGTCCGTCCACAACGCAGCCTGTGATCTTGCCTTCTTCGCACATCTTACGAAGTTCGTCCGCTTCCACGGTATTGGGCATCTTGGGGTTTACAACTTCCACTGCGGCAAGGGGTGCAACCTTCGGCAGTTCCACTCCGCAGGCCTTAGCGGTATCTACGGCATATTCGATGATCTGGACCTTATCTTCCAGTGTGGGATAAGGAACAAAAGCAACGTCCGTCAGGAATAAGAGACGATCGATGCCGGGGATTTCAAATACGGCCACATGAGAAAGAGCCTTACCGGTACGAAGACCTACTTCCTTGTTCAGAACACTCTTTAAGAAGGTCTTGGTGTCCAAAAAGCCCTTCATGTACATGTCGGCTTTGCCGTCGTGTACCAGGCTCACAGCGATCTCTGCTGCCTTTCGGTCTCGGTCTCGTTGATGATCTCGAAGGCATCCATGTCCATGCCGATGGAGGAGCCGATCTCACGGATCTTGGCTTCATCACC
>JAFUUM010000439.1 GCA_017477805.1 Lachnospiraceae bacterium | reverse complement strand
TGGGGCAGATCCTCATTGACGGCAGAGATGCCAGAGAACGCTCCCAGTTATGGCTTCATAGTCATATCGGCTACGTTCTGCAGACGCCCCACCTGTTTACCGGGACCATTCGGGAAAATCTTTGTTACGGAAAAGTGGATGCCACAGACGAAGAGATCTGGAATGCTCTGAAGCTGGTGTCTGCGGAAGAAATCGTAAAGAGAATGGAAAAAGGTTTGGACAGTGATGTGGGAGAAGGCGGTGGAATGCTCTCCACCGGAGAAAGACAGTTGATCTCCTTTGCAAGAGCCAACCTGGCGGATCCCCGGATCCTTGTTCTCGAAGAAGCAACAAGTTCCGTGGATACCGTAACGGAGCGGACCATCCAGAATGCCATCGAGACCGTGACAAAGGGAAGGACCAGTTTCGTCATCGCCCACAGATTATCCACCATTGCGGACTCGGATGTGATCCTCGCCGTAAGGGACGGTAAGATCGTGGAAAAAGGAACCCATCAGGAACTGATGAAGATGCGTGGCTATTATTACACGTTGGTGATGCAGCAGTACGATCACTTGAGTTCGGAGATGCTGGCATAAGCCATCTGCTCACGCAGGTAACCGAGTACATCAAAATCAAAGACATTCTGTAAGAGCCCCGGGCTCTCCAGGATGTCTTTCTTTGTGCCGTAAGCAGCGATCCTGCCGTCTTTTAAGCACAAAAGATCATCGGAAACCCGAAGGGCGCTGGCCAGATCATGGAACACGGCGATAAGGGTGTTCTCGTGGGTGCTTCCGTCCTTTAAGGCAGTCGCTTTCTGCTTCCAGGCAGTCAGATGTTCCATCAGTTCCGACTGGACTTTCAGATCAAGATGATTTGTGGGCTCATCTAACAGAAGGATAGGAGTCTGCTGGGCCAACGTTCTTGCCAGGTAAACACGCTGAAGCTGACCGCCGGATAAGGAGGAGATCTGCTTGTCCGCAAGGGACGTTAACCCTGTGGTCTCAAGGATATCGTTTACCACCTGTTTATCGGCGGCAGAGGGGATCCCCAAAAGATTGTCAGTATGGAGGTAGCGCCCCAGCAGTACCGTTTCGTATACGGTGTAGGAAAAGTACACAGCAGATATTTGGCTGAGCATGGAGATCCGGGAACTGATCTGCTTTCGCGGAAGGCTCCGGAGTTCTTTTCCGTCAACGAGAACAGACCCCTCATAGGGCAGGATCCCGCACAGAGTCTTCAGCAAAGTGGATTTGCCGGATCCGTTGGCCCCAAGGATCCCAAGGCTTCTGCCTTCCCGGATCTCAAAAGAGAGGCTGCGAAGGACATGGGCAGAGCCGTCTGCGGATTTGCGGCCGGAGGTATAGGATACGTTCAGATTGGATACGGTTATGTTCATTTGGACCTCCCGGGATGGAAATAGACCCACAGAAAGAAGGGGGCACCAAGAAGGGCCGTTACGGCACCTACAGGGATCTCCTGAGGCGCGATGAGAGTCCTGGAGACCAGATCCGCCAGGGCCATCAGCATGCCGCCCACCAGCATGGACAGCGGCAGGGTATAGCGGTGAGCGGATCCGAAGATCCGGCGCACCA
Source organism: Lachnospiraceae bacterium (assembly GCA_017477805.1). GTDB lineage: Bacteria > Bacillota > Clostridia > Lachnospirales > Lachnospiraceae > SIG336. The sequence continues at coordinate 1,850 of JAFUUM010000439.1, read as the reverse complement.
GATGAGGCACCGTTAAGTCGATAAAGCCGATGACACCGGTAAAACATACGGAAACACCGGTCAAAAGGGAAGATAGGATCAAAAGGATGATCTTGGTCTTTTTGGTATCCACGCCCATGGCCATGGACTGTTCTTCTCCAAAGGTCAGCATATCCAGTTCCCGATGGAAGGGAAGAAGGCAAAGAAGGCCGATCAGTATGCATACCAAAAGGATCCCCACATGACTCCAGCGTCTGCCGGAAAAAGAACCCATCTGCCACAGGATCAGGCGCTGCATATGGCTTTTATACAGGGCACTGAGAAGGGTCAGGATGGCATTGATGAACAGGGAAAACACCATACCGAAGAGGATGATGGTATGGTTTTGCAGATTGTGATCCAGTTTTGACGAAAAGAAGATCACAAACAGGATCGTGATCACCGCAAAGAAAAAGCCGGAGGCCGGTAAAAGGAACATGCCAAGGACGGGCAGTGTCAGTTCCGTAACGATCACAAGAGCAGCCCCCAGGGATGCCCCGGAGGAGACCCCAAGGGTATAGGAAGAAGCCAGAGGGTTCTGGAGCAGGGCCTGGATCACGGCTCCGCTGACAGAGAGGGCTCCGCCCACCAGAAAAGCCGCAAAGGCCCTGGGCATCCTGATCTCCCACAAAATGGGGATAAGGGATGCATCCAGAGCCTCGGGCAGAGCGCTGCCAAAGAGCTTATGTCTGATGATGGACAGCGTATCGGATACGGAGATGGATACGCTGCCGACACAGACACAGGCTGCCATGACAACGAAAAATAATGCGATTGCAAAAAGGATCCTGATCCGTTTGCTCATGAATTCCTCGCGAGTTAGTTCTCAAAAGGGTCGGTCACATCTGCATACTGCTCAGGGTAGATGGCCTTTGCCATAGCTACCATAGCGCTGACAACGTGATGGTTGGGCTGGTTTACGCTGTTGGAGTCAAGCTCGTAAACGGCCTGATCCTTGATGGCGGTCACTTCGCCCCAGCCTTCCATGGTAAGGATAACATTGATGACGTCAGGAGTATACATGTCAGCAGTCAGGATCACATCAGGATTGGCACCAACAGCTGCTTCCTCACTGAGGGCGGGCCACTGGCTGTCTTCTTCGCCTGCGATGTTTACGGCACCGATGAGGCTCATCATCTCATCGATGTAGGTGCCGGGGCCTGCGGTGTAGATGGTAGGATAGTCTGCGGAAGGAGTGTACAGCTCAAACAGTACGGTCTTCTTCTCGTCATCGGAGATGGAAGAGCCGATCTCGGAAAGAGCATCGATGGTAGACTTCATGGCATCAACAAGGTCCTGAGCACCTTCGGTCTCGCCGGTCACTTCGCCGATGAACAGGATATCCTGCATGATATCGTCAAGGGAAGCGCTGCTGGGGATGTCGGCAACGCAAACACCTGCATCACGAACGCCCTGGAACGCATCAACACCTTCATAGGAACTCATGCCGGTGGTGAAAACAACATCGGGCTTTAAAGCAACGATCTGCTCCTGATCGGGAGCCATCATGTCAAAGGTGGGAAGATCAGCGTTTAAGTCAGCGCTGTAATCCAGAGAATAGGTGTCGATGGCGATGATCTTGTCTGCAAGGCCGAGGTCGATGAGGATCCGGGTGGTAGAGGGTGCCAGAGAAACGATGGTCTCAACGTTCTCGGGAACTACGATCTCGTTTCCGCTTCTGTCAACGGAAGGAGTGGTAACTTCTGCGGCAGAGCTTTCAGCTGTCTCGGCAGCGGTCTCGGTAGCTGCAGTTGTTTCTGCTGCTTCCGTGGCAGCTTCAGATGCTGCTTCAAAGCCGGGAATGTCGGTAGGAAGTTCCTTTCTTCCGCATC
>JAFUUM010000032.1 GCA_017477805.1 Lachnospiraceae bacterium | reverse complement strand
GCTGGTCTTTACAAGCTTTTCTCCGCTCTCGTCCGCAAAATAGAGCCGCAGGGTGGCCTGTTCATAGGTACTGATCTCTTTACCGGCATTATCGATAAAGGAATCTGCCGTCATTGGGCCAACCGGGGTGCCGACTTCGTCCGTCAGCGGGTCTCCCGTCACCATAAAGGAAATGGTTGTGATGCCGGGGATCTGGGTCAGTGTCCTGACAATAGCCGCGCGGTAGAGGATCTCCGGGATGGTCTCCAGTTTTTTATAGGCCACCGGGAAATCCAGGATCAACTGCTCGGAACGGACCTCATACCCCAGGAGCTTCATATCCCCGGAAAGGGGCGGGATATCGCTGCTCTTTTCCGCAGGGGTAGCAAGGGCTTCCAGAACCTCAATGAGAAGGGCTTCCTGGTCATCCTCCGCAGCTTTCGGTATATATTCCCGGGCAGTCACTTTGCTGTAGTCCTTGGCCACGTAATAGATCTTGAAGGCATTATCCACCCTGGGGCGTCCCGGGGTACAGCCCGATACGGGCAAAATTCCGGCAACCACCGCAAAGATCAGCATCCAGGTCAGGATCCCCCGTCTATGCAATTTCGAAAGAAAGTTTTTCATCATGTTTTATCTTTATCCACGTTCTGGGTCTGTCTGCAATCAAGAGGGATACGCACCGTAAAGGTAGTTCCGGTATCGGGAACGCTCTCCACCTCGATAAAGCCTCTGTGCATCAGCACTGCGCTTCGGGTAATGGCAAGACCTAGGCCTGTACCGCCGATCTCACGGGAGTGGGATTTGTCCACACGGTAAAATCTCTCGTAAATATGATCCAATGAGTCCTCGGGGATACCGATCCCCGTATCGGACACCACGATCTTCATGTACTGATGGTCCGCATCCAGCACCACGTTAACGCTGCCGTGTTCTTTGTTGTACTTGATGGCATTTTCCACGAGGTTTGAGATGACCAGGGAGATCTTGACCTCATCCACAAGAGCCTTTACCTCCCGGTGACTCTCGAAGGTCACTTCGATATCCCGCTTTCTCGCGATGGGACGGAGCCTTCGGAGCACAACTTCCGCCAGCTCGTTCATGTTCACTTCCGTAATGGTCAGGGACGCCGCGGTCTTATCCATCTTTACCAGGGACAAGAGGTCGGTGATGATCTTGTTTTCCCGGTCGATCTCCTCGGTGATGTCTTCCATGAATTCCCGGTACATCTCCACCGGTGCATCTTCCTGGGCAATAAGGGAATCCGCCAGCACCTTCATGGAGGTGATGGGGGTCTTAAGCTCATGGGACACGTTGGACACAAAGTCCTGTCTCGAAGCATCCAAGATCCTCATGCGCGCCAGAAGTGCGTTAAAGGCGTCAATGATATGCACCGTCTCCGCATAATCCGAAACCTGGATGGCATCGTCGGAAAAGCCTTCCTTGACCTCGCTGATGGCCTTGGTGACCTTGTTCAGGGGTTTTACGAGGATTGCTGAGAAAAAGAACGCCAACAGGATGATCAGGATCTCTGCGATGAGCAGGAGGTTTCTGGACCTTGCAGACAGGATGTCCACGGTAGTCCGGATGTTATCAGTGGCGATACTGATGAGGATCGCCCCCACCACCTTCTCGCCGTTTACCGTGGTGCCTCCGCCGGTAACTGCCGTCTCGTCATCCGAGGCCGTTACCGCCATGGTAATGGGTAGGGTCAATTCAATGTAGCCATTGACGGAATCGTAGTTGGATGTGGATTTTCCCGAGAAACATTTGATGATCTCCTCGGAGACGACGGTCTTACCCTCACTGATGCCGTAGGTATCCTTTACCGCCTTTAAGTGATCGTTGATGATCAGGACTCGTCCGTCGTACAAACTGGAGAGTTCCTCGATCTCGGCATTGATCACCGCCGAAGAGGTGTCCTGTAGATAATTGTAGTTGATCAGGTGATTTGCGATGATCTTCATCTGATTTTGAACAACAGAACTCTGAACAGCCACGGCTCGCGCTTCGTAGCTGCTTAAGATCACCTCTCTCATGATCAGGCTGGGCATGGTGCCGATCACAAGAAGAAGCACAAAGATCCGGAGCCTGAGGCTCCGTAAAGATTTGATTTTATCTATAAAACGCTGCAGTTTTTCCAGCATATTATCTGTAGTAATAACCAACGCCCCATCTGGTCAGCACATACTTGGGCTCGCTGGGGTTCTCCTCGATCTTTTCCCGCAGTCTGCGGACATGTACATCAACGGTCCTGGCATCGCCGAGGTAACTTTCGCCCCACACGCTGCGGAGCAGATTCTCCCTGCTGTATACCTTGCCGGGATGGGTCACCAGAAGTTCCAGAACCTCAAATTCCTTGGCCGTCAAGTCGATCTCTCTTCCGGAGATGAACACTCTGCGTTCTTCTCTGTTCAGCTGAAGATCACCGTCCGAAACGTTCTTATCCGCTGCGGGCTTATTGTCCTTGCCGGCGGTACGTCTCATGATGGCTTTGATGCGCGCCTTGACTTCCAGGATGTTAAAAGGCTTTGTAATATAGTCGTCTGCGCCGTATTCCAGGCCCAGGATCTTGTCCATATCATCTCCCTTTGCAGTGAGCATCACCACGGGAGTATCGGAGAATTCACGGATCTGCTGACATACTTCAAATCCCGTGAGTTTCGGCAGCATGACATCCAGAAGGATGATATCGTAGCGGGTATTTTTCGCTTTTTCCAGCGCTTCTTCTCCGTCGTAAGCACAGTCCACTTCCATGCCGTCCTGTTCCAGACTGAACCGGATGCCCTTAACGATCAGCTTTTCATCATCCACTACCAAAACCTTCTTGGCCATGTTCTCTCCTATCGATCCTAAACGCAGATCAGGTCTTTGATCTGCTCGTAAAGACCGGCTTTGATCCCGGTCACGTTCATAATGTCTTCCGGTGCCCGAAATGCGCCGTTGACTTCTCTGTAAGCCACGATCTGCTTTGCCCTCGTCTCTCCGATCCCCGGAAGGGTACAAAGAGTCGCGGCATCTGCGGTATTGATGTTGATACGGCCCGCATTACCGGTACCTGCGGAACTTCCCGGTCCGCCGGTTACCGCACCGGATCCGTTCTCTCCCGCAGTACCCTCTAAAACTTCCTCTACCGTAGGGACCCGTAATTGCATCCCGTCGGATAAGGGCGCTGCAAGATTAAGAAAGGAGGACTCGGCATCTTCCCGCAATCCTCCGGCCTGTTCAATGGCTTCAAAGCACCTGCTGCCCGCAGGAAGCAGATATACACCGGGATTGCAAACGGCGCCGCACACATGGACATAGAGCATTTCCGGTTCGGTCTCACCCGGGTTCCCGGCTTCCGCGTCCGCTCTTCCCTCTGCCTCCGCCAAAGCGGCGGTAATTACTGTGCTTTCGGTCTCCGCTCTTGTTTCCAAAAGAGCGTCATCCACGATCAGCTGCCGTTCTCCGCAGCCTATGGCAAAAAGCATTGATCCCGCAAGGACCGCAGCAAGAATGATCATCCGTCCCGCGATCCGTTTATTTCTGAAATCTATCATGCAAAACTCCTTTCCGCGTCCGTTTTTCCGGACTTTATTTGCGAAAAGAAGCCCCTCTTATGCAGATACACACATTGTAGCGAAAAGAAATCTTCAAATCAAGAAGTTTCTAGGGTTCCACCTGTTTTGTCACTTCATCTGCGATCCTCTTTAAGATCGTCCTCGGATCCTCTCCGTTCCAGATCTCGGTGAAGCCGACTTCCAGCTTCATCCACAGATTGCTGGTGCTCATCATCTTCGGCATGGAGATGGACTCCGCATATTCCTGGCGGTACACGTCCAGCGCTTCATAAGGCAGGGTCACGGTCTGATTGGAAGGTACCTTGCCGGCACGAGTATAAAGGTCCTGGGCCCCTGTGGTCACAAGGGTGGACGCAAACGCATGGGCTGCCTCTTTCTTGGCGGACATGCCGTTTACAACAACGGTAGTGGTGATGGATAAGGATCTGCTCTGGATCTCTTCCGTCAGATCCGGCATCAGCGCCGCACCGTATTCGGAAGTAAACTCTCCTGCTTCCTTCTGGGCCTCCAGGTAAGCCACCGCATCGGTACCCGCTACGGTAAACAGGGTCTTGCCTGCGGCAAAATCATCCAGGACTTTCTCATAACTCACGTTGTCCACATCGATATAAAAGAACTGGTTCAGTTCCTGGAAGATCTCCATACAGCGGACCGTATCATCATTGAAAATGCTGATCTTTTCGGGATCATCCCCCGCATCTCCGCCAACGATCATACTGCCGCCGACAAAGTCATAATTGTACAGGATATCAGCCACATCCCACTCAAAGACGGTCTCTAAGCCTTCCGGTGCTTCATAGGAATCCGCAAAGGTCTCGATGGCACTTATGGTTGCGGGTAAAAAGCTCTTGATCCGCTCTCTGATCTCTTCTTCGGACAATTCCACGGTCTCGGCGGTCTCCGTAGTCTCAACAGTTTCTCCGCCGGCCTCAGCGTTTTCATCGGGAGCATCGCCCCCTTCGGTGACGCCGTCACCGGAAACTTCACCGCCGCCGGTCACTTCCTCGGCTGCTTCCGCCGTCTTTGCATGCTCTTCCAGATAGGTCTTGTTGTATAAGAGCACGCTGGTATCAAAATAAAAAGGATAGGCCACGTAAGCATCATGGTAGGTTACCGCATCCAAAGCACTCTTGGGAAAAAGCCCCCCGGTGGTCAGCACTTCCGGAGCCACTTCATCCGTTAAGCCCGTCAGCGTTACCTGCTCGAGGACATCGTTGGTCACAAGATAAAGATCCGGCATGCCGGAGGATGCACCATCCCCGGACTCCATGGAGGCTCTGTAGATCTGCTCCACGAACTCTTTTCCGGATTTTAAGACAGGGGTCACCCTGACATCGTTTTTCTCCGCATAATCAACAGCCACGCTGTTTAAGTAATCCGTCAGACTCTCATCAACGTACCAGAGTTCCAGGGATTCTTTTCTGTGAAACAGGGCATTGTCCGCAGCCTCTCCCGTTTCTTCCTTTGCATTCAAAAAACCGCCCGCACAGCCTGAAGACAATAAAACGGACGCACACAAGGAAAGCGTCAGCAGAGTTTTCTGCGCACGCTTTCCGAAATTTTCATGATTCAAAAACTTATTTACCATAAACCGATCGAATACTTTCTTCCAATATTTCCGTCATTTCCCGGATGTGGCTTTCCTCGATCACAAGGGGAGGTACAAAACGCAGGATCTTCTCTCCCGCATTGATGAGTACCAGGCCTCTTTCTAAGCACCCCTTGATAATGGGGGCAACGGGGACATTGAATTCCAGTCCCTGCATCAGGCCCATTCCGCGCCTGTCGATGATGCAGTCGTACTTTTCCGCAAGGCCGTCCAGGGCTTTTTCCAGAATGGGGGTCACGAGGTTCACATGTTCTATCATACCATTCTGTTCAAAAAGGTCCAATACCTTACTTACAGCCGCGCAGGCAAGCGGGTTTCCGCCGTAGGTGGTACCGTGATCCCCGGGAACAAGAGACTGCTTCGCCACTTTTTCCGTCATGAGGAAGGCTCCCACGGGTACGCCGCAGCCAAGGGCCTTGGCCGTTGTCATCACATCAGGGACGATGCCGTACTTCTGCCATGCATACATGGCACCGCACCGGCCCACACCGCACTGGATCTCATCCAGGATGAGGAGGATGTCCTTTTCATCACAGACTTTCCGGATCTCTTTCAAAAATGCGGGATCCGCGGGATGGATGCCGCCCTCCCCCTGTACGGTCTCCAAAAGAACAGCACAGGTCTTTTCCGTGATCTGGGCTTTCACGGATTCGATATCATTCATGTCCGCAAACTTCACGCCGCCGATCATGGGTTCAAAAGCCTCACGGTAATGGGCATTTCCCGTTACGGACAAGGCCCCGAATGTCCGGCCGTGGAAGGAATGGTTCATGGCGATGATCTCATGATCCGTATGTCCGTCCCGGATAAAGGCGTACTTCCGGGCTGTCTTTAAAGCACCCTCAATAGCCTCGGCACCGCTGTTGGTAAAGAATACCCTGTCCATGCCGGATGCCTTTTTTAACTTGTGGGCAGCCTCGATGGCGGGTTCGTTGTAATAATAATTGGATGTATGAATCAGCTTGTCGATCTGGGCCTTCAGGGCATCATCATAGTCCTTGTAATGATGGCCCAGGGCAAAAACCGCGATCCCCGCAAAGAAATCCAGGTATTTCTTCCCTTCCGTATCATAGAGATACAGACCATCTCCGTGATCGAAGATGATCTGATAGCGGTTATAGGTATGGAGCAGGTCTTCTTCGGCCTGCAGGATCTGCTGTGCGCTCGTACTCATTCCAGTTCTCCTTCTCTGACAATAGCGGTCCCGATACCCTCATTGGTAAAGATCTCAAGAAGCAGGCAGTGCAGGATCCTGCCGTCCAGGATATGCACTCTGCTGACGCCGTTTTTGATGGCATCGGTGCAGCCGCCGATCTTCGGGAGCATACCACCGCCGATAAATCCGTCGGCGATCAGTTCATCCGCCTGTTTGGACGTCAGTCTGCTGATAAAGGTGCTCTTGTCGTTGATGTCCTTATAAAGTCCCTCGATATCTGTCAGGAAAACCAGCTTGTCAGCACCCATGGCCTTTGCGATGGCGCAGGCAGCATCGTCGGCGTTGATATTAAAGGAATGGAAACTATCGTCAAAACCGATGGGTGCAACGATGGGCAGGAAGTCCCGCTCCAAAAGATCAAAGAGGATCTTGGTATTGACCTCTGTCACATTTCCCACGTAGCCGATGTCCTGGCCGCCGGAGAGTTTTTTCTCTACCTTTAAGAGGCCGCCGTCCTTACCGCTGATACCTGCTGCGGCAACCCCCAGTTCTTCCACCATGGCAACAAGGGATTTATTGACCTTGTTAAGGACCATCTCCGCGATCTCCATGGTCTCCTCATCCGTCACACGAAGTCCGTTGACGAACTGTGGCTCTTTTCCCACTTTGCTGACCCAGCGGCTGATCTCCTTACCGCCGCCGTGGACGATGATGGGCTTAAAGCCAACCAGCTTCAGAAGGGTCACGTCCTTGATCACGTTCTTTTGCAGTTCTTCGTTGCTCATGGCGCTGCCGCCGTATTTCACAACGATGATCTTGCGGTTGAACTTCTGTATATAAGGGAGGGCTTCGATGAGCACCTCCGCTTTCTTCATTATTTCATCCATGTTTACAGCCTGTGCTGCCATGTTGGTTTTCCTCCTAATCATGTAATGTATTTCAAGTGAAAAACGAATTGTTCCGCTTCTTCGAAATCTCTTACGGGAACACGGGCATCATGGTCAATCCCATATTCTCCGGCAATCCAAACATCAGGTTCATGTTCTGCACCGCCTGTCCTGCGGCACCCTTGACCAGGTTGTCGATGGCGCCCACCGCGATCACCCGGCCGGTACGCTCGTCCACGGTAAAGCCGATGTCCACGAAGTTACTGCCTTCCACAAATCTTGTTTCCGGGAACTCTCCCTTTTTGAGGATACGGATAAAGTACTCGTTTCCGTAATATTTCTCATAGGCTTCCCGGATCATCTCCTCCGTAGGCAGGCCTTTGGTACCGTCGGGTCTTGTCACTTCTTTCAGGTTTGCATACTCTGTCGCCAGGATCCCGCGATTCATGGGAACCAGGTGAGGCGTGAAGTTGATGGTCAGCGGATCACTTCCTGCCGCGTACCCAAGCTGCTCCTCGATCTCGGAGGTATGTCTGTGGGTGGTAACACCGTAGGGCTTGATGCTCTCGTTGACTTCGCAGAAAAGGTTAGGGATCTTTGCGCCTCTGCCCGCACCGGAGGTACCGCTCTTGGCATCCACGATGAGGGTCTTTTCATCAATATAACCTTCCTTCACCAGCGGATAAGCCGTGAGAATGGAGCAGGTGGTATAGCAACCCGGATTTGCCAGCAGTCTTGTATTCTTGATCTTCTCTCTGTTGATCTCGCAGAGTCCGTAAACCGCTTCCTCCAAAAACTGCGTTGCTTTGTGCTCGATGCCGTACCATTTCTCATAGACGGAAACATCTTTTAATCGGAAGTCGGCGCTTAAGTCGATGACCTTTGCCTTCTGCAGAATCTCCTCCGAGATCACGGATGCAAGATAACCCTGGGGTGTTGCCGTGAAGATAACGTCCACTTCCTCTGCCATCTTTGAAAGGTCATCTTCCTTACAAAGATCTTCCACGATCTTGAAAAAATTCTTATATACATCCGCATAGGCCTGATCCACATAGGATTTGGACCCGTACCACTTGATCTCCGCCTGGGGATGGGACAATAACAACCTTACGATCTCTGCTCCGGCATAGCCCGTAGCTCCGACGATTCCTACCTTTATCATAACGTTACCTCCGTTCATATTGCATAACTATACTTTATTTATGCATATTATGCAAGTGATATTTATTTTATGCATATATTTTCGTCTGTTTTTGCATAAATTTCCACTTGAAATCGGAATGTTTATGCAGTAGAGTAGTGAATAACGAAGTGAAAACACACTATTTTCAATATTTATCAAAGGAGACGAACATGGCTAAGGAAAAAATCATACTTGCATATTCCGGCGGTCTCGATACAACCGCCATCATCCCCTGGTTAAAAGAGAACTTCGATTACGAAGTGATCTGTGTCTGCGCTAACTGCGGACAGGGCGAAGAACTGGACGGTCTGGAAGAGAGAGCCCTTTCCTGCGGCGCTTCCAAATTATATATCGAAGACATCACCGATGATTTCTGCGATAACTACGTTGTTCCCTGTGTTCAGGCTCACGCCGTTTACGAGAACAAATACCTGCTGGGCACCTCCATGGCTCGTCCCTGCATCGCAAAGCGTCTTGTTGAGATTGCACGGAAAGAGGGCGCTACCGCTATCTGCCACGGTGCTACCGGTAAGGGTAACGACCAGATCCGTTTCGAGCTTGGTATCAAGGCTCTTGCTCCCGACTTAAAGATCATCGCTGCCTGGAGAAACGATAAGTGGAACATGAACTCCCGTGAGGAAGAGATCGAATACTGCCGTCAGCACGGCATCAATCTTCCTTTCTCCGCAGACAGCAGCTACAGCCGTGACCGTAACCTCTGGCACATCAGCCATGAGGGTCTGGAACTGGAAGATCCTTCAAAAGAGCCTAACTACAAGCATCTTCTTGTGCTCAGCACGACTCCCGAAGAAGCACCCGATGAAGGCGAATACGTGACCATGACTTTCGAAGCCGGCGTTCCGAAGAGCGTTAACGGCAAGGAGATGAAGGTTTCCGATATCATCGCTGAGTTAAACCGCCTGGGCGGAAAGCACGGCATCGGTATCATCGATATCGTGGAGAACCGTGTTGTTGGCATGAAGAGCCGCGGCGTTTACGAGACTCCCGGCGGAACCATCCTGTACGAAGCACACCAGCAGCTCGAGGAGCTGATCCTCGACCGCGATACCTATGCGCTGAAGACCGATATGGGCAACAAGCTGGCTCAGATCGTTTACGAAGGAAAGTGGTTCACTCCCCTTCGGGAAGCAGTTCAGGCATTTATCGAGAGCACCCAGAAATACGTGACCGGCGAAGTAAAGTTCAAGCTCTACAAAGGCAACATCATCAAGGCCGGCACCACTTATCCCTACTCTCTGTACAATGAGAGCATCGCAAGCTTCACCACCGGTGACATGTATGATCACCACGATGCGGAAGGCTTCATCAACCTCTTCGGTCTCTCCAGCAAGGTAAGAGCACTGAAGATGCAGGAACAGGGACAGCTGAAGTAATAAACAAAACCTATGAGAAAAGAGGATGCGGCACCGCATCCTCTTTTTTAATACAATTGCTGATCATCACGATTATTCGATTCTTCTTCCAGATCCTCCAGGAATTCTTCTCCCTCTTTCGGCTCCTCTTCTTCGAAGATAGAGGGATCCACGGGACGTCCCAGTTCGAATCCGGTAAGGACCATGGCAAGAAGGGCCACGGGTACCAGACAGATCGCAACGATGGATCTTTCAAAACGGATCAGGTTGATCATCACAAGAGCAAAAGAGGTCGCAAAACACACCAGCATCCCAAGATACATGAATCGTTTGCTCTTAAGATCACGATCCCGTACTGCCTGATTGTGCATGAGCGTGCAATAGATCTGGCCGATCAGAAAAAGACAGGCCGCAAGTTCCACAAAAATCTGCATGAGAACCTCTTGTTAATCCAAAGTTTATGGCATCCGCGATGCCTCATAAATTATAACACAAAGAAATGAGGTAGGCGAGCAGGGAAACCATCAAACCTCGTACTCGATGCCTGCCCCGTTAAGGAAACGCTCCAGCTCGAGGTCCCAGGCTTTCTCCGCTTCTTTGTCCATGGTAAAGGTCGAATAGGAAGTACCGGAAACAATGGTGGTAACACCCTTTTCAAACCGGATGGTAAAAACAAAAGCATCCACGGGACTCTCCCCGGGACCTGCAGGAAGTCCCAGTCCCTTTAGAAAGGCTGCCGTCTCCTCCGGCTTTTTCCGAAGGACGATGGAAAACTTCAGGGGCGCCCGTTTTCCCCGGATCAGGGACGTCACAAAGGGTTTTTCTTCTTCCCAGCTGCAAAACTCATAGGCCGGCAGTTCCGCTCCGCCATCTTCCGGATCTCCGAAGAACTCTTTCCGGATCCGTCCGTCAATACGGTAAGTCCGGCTCATGACCAGTTCCATCTCCTCTAATAAAAATCCGTCAAAATCCTGTTTTAACAGCAGTTTTCCCATGAGATCCTTGCTGCTTGCGATCTCAAAAGCCTTCATGGGCTTCTTCCTCCGAAATGATAAATTCTCCCCAGACATCCCGGGCTAACTTCCTGCAGGCCTCCAGAGAAAAGGAAGCATCCTGTTTCCGCACGGTATTGACCGCCGCCAGTTCTTCCGTGTAATCCTCCATGACGTAGGTCGTGTAGAGTCCCTGCTCCCAGTGGGTGATCAGAGGGATCACGCCGGCACTTTCGATCACCACCGTTCCGTCCTCTTCCCGGATCAGTTCCACATCCGCCATACCGCCCACAAGACGATTCATAACGCCGGCTCCGGTGCCGCTGGTGGCGTTCACGTAATTTCCAAGGGAATAATACACCAGCATCCGGTGGCCCTTTTCATCTTCCATCCATTCCATAGGCTCGATGACGTGAGGATGGGCTCCGATCACAAGATCCACGCCGTTTTCCAAGAACAGTTTCGCCCATTTCTTCTGGTCCGCCGAAGGCTCTAACTTGTACTCAATGCCCCAATGGGGGATCACTACGGTAAAGTCCGCCTCAGCCTCCGCTCTCGCGATGTCGGCAAGTACACGGTCTGTGGTCAGATAGTCCACCAGATAGGGCTTGTCCGCCGGCATGGAAATACCGTTGGTGCCGTAGGTGTAATTCAAAATAGCGATCCGAATGCCCTTTATTTCCAGAATGCAGAGTTCCTGCTGGTCTTCCGCACTGTCATGGATCCCCAGCACTTCCATCTCCGGATAGGTGCTTTTCCAGAAAGCCAGGGTATTCTCAACCCCTGCTGCCTTCCGGTCCAATGCATGGTTGGTGGCATGGAGAGCCACATCAAAGCCCGCTTTTACCTCCGCATCTCCAACCTCCGTGGGAGAATTGAAGGCAGGATAGCCGGAATACCGAAGGGCTCCGCCCCCAAGGATGGTTTCCTGATTGACCAGTGCAAGATCCGCATCTTCAATGAGATCTGCGGTATGTTCAAATAAAAAGTCATAAGAATAGGTGCCGTCTGCCTGCTTTCCCGCTTCGATGATGCGGTCGTGCATCAGCACATCTCCCACCATGATGAGTTCCACGGCAGGATCCTCGGTCTCTGCTGTTTCTTCCGCGGTTTCCGTCCCAGAGAGTGCTTCCGTAGCCCCATCCGTCTCCGTAGTGGCCGCGGGCGTTTCCATAGAAGCCGGCGTTACAGCCTCCGTCTCCGGAATGCTCTCCCATCCTTCCGCCGCCTGCAAAGACTGCTGCCCGGCCAACGCCGCACCTGCTGCCCCTGTGCCGCAGCCTCCCAAAAGGAGGGCAAAGGCAAGCACGGAAAGGATATCAAAGATCTGTCTTCTCCTGTTTTTCATCATCATTTTTCTTTTTCCGACTCCCGCCACTTTGTTCCCGCTCTCTTCTCTTGCGGATCCGTTCCATGACTTCCTTGTTCTTCTTCCTGCGCTTTGTTTCCTCGTAGAAATACCGTCCGCCAAAGACAATGGCTGCCGTAACGATCAGGGCCGCAGCGATCAGGCCAAGGGCCTTAATGATAAAGATCAGTACTTTGACTACGCCGGCAAGGATCTTGTTGGGTTCCTTCTTCTCGGTGGGAGTTTCCGTGGTCTCGCTCTCGGTTTCCGCCGTCTCTACCGTTTCTTCTTCCACGGGCTTTAACCGACTCCGGTCTTCATAGGTAAAGCGGATGCCGCCGCAGTAGGCGCCCTGGTAGGTAAACCGGATCTCTCCGCTTCCCGTGATAAGTCCCGTTTCTTCGTCCTGTTTTGTTGTCCCGGAGATCTTTTCCACGTCTGCCGATAGATCTTCATACTCCGCGATGTCGGGAACAATGAGGTTTGCTTCCTCGCTTAAGGAATAGGTGATCTCCCCAAAGCTTCCGGTGATCATGGAATCGATCTGGAGTGCATTCATATGCTCGTAGGCATTGACCTGGGAGAAATCATTGAAGCCAAACTCAAAGAGATTGGTGGTGTCCAGATAATGATTGGGAGCCTCGTCCTTTAGGATCACGCAGATCAGTCGCTTTCCGTCCTTTTCCGCACAGGTTACAAGGGTTTCCCTTGCGATGGTGGTAAAGCCCGTCTTTCCGCCTACGGTATAGGGGTAGATGTATTTCGTGCCCCTCTGACAGCCCTCCAGCATCCGGTGATGGTTCCGCAGGTCGATCTCATCCTTCTGGGTTGCCGTAGCATTTAAGTGATGATAGGCCGTGCCCGCGATCTCCGCCAGATGATCATAAGAGAAGAATGCCCTGGCAATAAGCGCCATGTCGTAGGCACTGGTATAGTGGGCATCGTTGGGCAGGCCGTGAGGATTGACGAAATTGGAGTTTTTGCACCCCAGTTCCTTTGCCTTTTCATTCATCATGGCCGCAAAAGATGCCTGATCCCCGGCGACATGCTCCGCAACTCCCGCCGCCACTTCATTGGCAGACTCAAGGAGAATGGCATAGAGACATTCGTCGATGGTCATCTGCTCTCCTTCATCGATGCCGATGTTAGAGGATCCCCGCTCAATGCCAAAAACCGCATTGCTCGAGAAAGTAACAACCTCATCGGGACTACAGTTTTCCCAAACCACAAGGCAGGTCAGGATCTTGGTGATGGATGCGGGATATTGTTCCGTATTTATTTTTTTGCCGTAAAGGATCGCGCCGGAATCCGCATCCATGAGGATGGCGGAATCTGCCTGGATCTCCGGTGCCATCTGGGGATAAGGTGTCTGGATCCCCGTCTGGTCCGTGGTCATTTTGTTCTTTTCTTCCGTTTCCTCACTCACAACCCCCTCGGATAAGGCACTGCTGCCATCGGGATTTGTTGTTTCATCGTCCTGTACGGGAGCGGAAGCATATACCGGCAATACCGAAAAAGAGCCCCAAGGTGCATTTGGCACGCTGAGGCTCTGTGAAATCAAAAACGCAGCGAGGCCAAGGGCAAAAACCCCGGCTCTCTTTCGTCTATTCTGTTTCATCTATGTTTAACCCATGTGTCCTCAATAATCTTGCATAAACAGTTTACCAACTCACAGGGGCTGTTACAACATAAAATCAAGGTTTTATCTGTAAAAATGATAGAGGAAGCAGGGATATTTTGCCACCTGCTGGATTCCGTAGTCATCCATGTTATATCCCTTGTCGTTTCTCATGTGGTTCATGGTGGCTTCGTCGATATTGATGACGGAAAATACCCAGAAATCATCGGCATCCGTGGAATCATACCCGCCGTTGATCACTTCGGCTTCGGGATAATAATAGTTCAGCACCGTCCAGCCGATGTGGGTCACGCCGTTATTGACAAAAACAAGGTTTTCACCGGAAGCACCGCTTTCCGCGATATAGCCGAGAACCTGCTCCG
>JAFUUM010000031.1 GCA_017477805.1 Lachnospiraceae bacterium | reverse complement strand
AGCTGGAACAGGAGATCTCTGAGAAGCTTCCTCTGAAAAAGGCTGTGATCTTTTCTTTGATGCTGGTCCTCACCACGGCGGTAAAACCCAGTTATCTTGTGGTGTTTGCACCGGTGATGCTTCTTTTCATGATCGCAGATCTCTTTAAAAAGGTACCTTTTTGGCGGCTCTTTGCCTTCGGATGCTGCGTGCTCCCGTCCCTGGGGGTGATCCTTCTTCAGAATGCGGTGCTCTTTGGAGCTCAGACGGACAGCGGGATCATCATCGCACCCGGGTTGGTGGTGAGGGCCCACAGCGGACATCCTTTTGTGGCGGCAGGCTTATCCATCCTGTTTCCCCTGGCGGTCCTGATCTTTTCCTTACAGGATCTGGTCAAAGACCGGATCTACCGCTTTATCTGGATCCTGGCCTTTGTTGGCTACGGTGAGATGTTTCTTCTCAGCGAGAGCGGCCACAGGTCCCTGGACGGTAACTTCATGTGGGGCTATTTCCTTGTGATCCTCTTACTTTTTGCCGTCAGTGTGAAAAAACTCTGCGAAAAAAAGGACCGCCCCGGGGCGGCCCTTGAAGTGGTTGGGTGTGCATGCACACTTGCCCTCCACCTGTACTTCGGGATGCACTTCTTCATTGCACTGCTGAAAGGTGTATCGTACATGATGTGGACATAGTCATCACAGAAGAAAGGCTTCTCCCCTCTTGTTTACAAGAAAGGGGGAGAAGCCTTTTTTATTGTGTGCAACTCCATGAGCCAGCAGGGATGTGAAACGTCCCGAATGGCGAATGGAGGGGCTCGGATCGTGAGAGCGCTTTGCGCGGAACGATCCGTATGACTTATTTATTTCCTATAATACCCCGCCACCTTCTTTACTGCCTCGATGACGCAGCTCTGCTGGGCGTCCGTCAGTCCGTAGTACAGAGGCAGGGACATGATACGCTCATACAGATGTTCAGCATTGGGACACAGGCCTCGCTTGTATCCCAATTTTTCATAGTAGGGGTGGAAATATACAGGGATGTAATGCACCTGGCAGCGGATATGCTCCGCCATCATGGCATCGAAAAATTCCCGTCTGGTGCAGGAAAGCTTGTCCGTATCGATCTGCAGGATGTACAGATGTCTCGTGGTATCGGACTCTTCCGGCTCTTTCTGGAGAATGATGCCGGGAACCTTTGCAAGCTCTTTGTTATAACGCTTCGTCAGTTCTTTTCTGCGCTCGGAGAACAGGGGCAGTTTGTTTAACTGGCTGGAGAGAAGAGCTGCCTGGAAGTCGGTCATACGATAGTTGTAACCCAGTTCCAGTTCCTCATAGTACCAGGGATCATCCGTGGGATGGGCCATGAACTCCCGGTCGTGGGTGATGCCGTGGCTCCTTGCCCGGATCAGCAGCTCGTACAGTGCTTTATCATCCGTGGTAACGGCACCGCCTTCGCCGGCGGTAACGGTCTTTACGGGATGGAAAGAAAAGCAGGTCATTGCCGCACCGGCAAGAGAGCCTACAGGCTGCCCTTTGTACTTTGTGCCGATGGCATGGGCTGCATCCTGGATCATGATGAGGTTATGCTTCTCGCAGATCTCCCGAAGTGCATCGTGATCAAAAGCCTGACCGGTATAGTGTACGGGGATGATGGCTTTTGTCTTTTCGGTAATGCATGCTTCCACGGACTTGGGATCGATGTTATAGGTCTCGGGATCGATGTCCGCAAAGACAGGGGTGGCGCCGCAGTACAAGATGCAGTTTGCGGAAGCGGCAAAGGTGATGGGAGTGGTGATGACTTCATCCCCGGGGCCGATGCCGGCTGCCATGCAGGCAATATGAAGGGCTGCGGTACAGTTGCTGACCACAACAGCGTATTTTGCGCCTGTGATCTCGCAGAGTTTTTTCTCCACGGCTTCCACGCCGGGACCGTCCGTCAGATAAGGGCTCCGAAGTGCTTCGGAAACTGCTTTGACATCTGCGTAGTCAATATACTGATGACCATAGTAGATCATCTCATCGGAGGCGGGAATGCCTCCGGCAACAGCCGCCAATGCAGGGGCTTTTTTTGTTTTGGGCTTGTCGGTTACGATCTTTTTTGCTGCCATAGATTACCTCTTTCTTTAAAAATCCCGTATTCGGATCAGCGGATCCATCCCCAGGAAATGGATAAAAACTCAAATAAAACATACATGGCACGGAGCCAGATCAAAAGAGCCAGGAGAAAGAACCCCATACGGCCTTTCTTTTCTTTTTTCAGGATGCCGTCGGCCATGGAAAGGTTTGCGCAGATAAGCAACACCATGGTCCCGAAGGTGGCACGGTCGGGATAATGGGGCGATAACAGGAAAGCACCCCAGGATAAGAGTGCGGCGCACAAAAGGACAAGATCCTGCAGCCGCAGTTTTAAGCCGGTCATAAAGGTCATGATCAGCAGAAATACCGTGATCACGAGGGTGGGAAACAGGAAGGAAAAAACAGCCGTACTTTCCGCATACCCCCGCAGGAACATCTTCCACAAAGGCCCGATGCCGGTCTCTGCTTCCGCAGCACGGATCCGGTTTCCGGGGGCGAGGATACAAAGGAGAGAACCCAGTAGGACCGTAGCACTCCCAAGGATCGTCCACAGCGGGATCCGGCGGCCCTTTTTACGAAGATGCAGGATGGTGAAAACGCTCACCAGCCAAAGGGTGGGTCCCATGTTCTCGTTGCTCCAGCCGCTGACCAGCCCCAAGGGCAGGATCCAGACAGTGATACCGGGAAGACTTCGGGGACCATTCTCTCCCAGT
>JAFUUM010000438.1 GCA_017477805.1 Lachnospiraceae bacterium | reverse complement strand
TCAGTGCGTATATATCTCAACATAAGACTATGTATCTTTATGCTGTATTAGGCCCTTTTCTATTTACGCCATTTTTACGCCATTTTGATATTCAGATGTAATAATTCTCATGGATTTTCAGAGAGGAGCCGAATTGCCGGAGCCCTTGATTTATCAAGCTTTAGAGGCTTTTATGGAGATTTATGAAGATATGTGGAAATACGTCGAATGCGACGATTCCTAGTTTCATATCTTTTATTTCTCCTTAAATATCATTGAAAAAGAAGTCCAAAATTAGCACGCCACATTATACACTAATCAGGACTTCTTTACAATGTTATCTATTGTATCGTCGCATTCATGCTGCCCATCTGATACCCGTGCATATCCAGGGTCACGTATAAGAAGCCGATCTCTTGAAAGCGCTTATAGATCTCTTCCCGTAGATCATCCGCAGCAAGACGGGGAATATCCTTTGCAGGGACTTCGATCCGTGCGATATTGCCATGCATCCTCACCCGTTCTTCAAGGAAACCATGATCGATCAGGAACTGCTCCGCAAGTTCGATCATCCGGAGTTTTTCCTCCGTGATCTCCTCCCCATAAACAAGACGGGTGGCAAGGCAGGCGTAGGCGGGCTTGCTCCAGGTGGGAAGTCCCATGGCTTTGGAGATGGCACGGATATCCGCTTTATAAAGGTTAGCGGCTCTAAGGGGGCTCTTCACCGAGAGTTCTTCCACGGCTTTTAGTCCCGGGCGGTAGTCCCCAAGGTCGTCCATATTGGAGCCTTCCGCAACGAATTCGATGCCGTTTTCCTCCGCTGCCCGTATGATCTCCCGGAAGAAGCCGCGCTTGCAATAATAACAGCGGTCCGGACCGTTTTCCTTATAGCCTTCTATCTGCCGGATGGGATCCACTTTTCGTATGATGTGGCGGATGCCATGTTCTTCACAGAACTCCGTTGCCTCTTTTAGTTCCCGCTCGGGGATCGCGGCCGCTACCGCCGTTACGGCAATTGCCTGATCTCCAAGGACTTCGTGAGCCACCGCCAGCATAAAGGTGGAATCCACGCCGCCGGAAAAGCCAACGGCAAGAGAGCCGAGGTTCTTTATATACGATCTCAGCGCATCCAGTTTTTCCTGAAGTTCTGCGGATAATTGTTCCATGCAAATCCCTCGTTTTTATCTTCCCTGCCTCATGAAAAAGTCGTTCAATTTCTGAAGCAGTGTTTCCTTATCGATGGTTTTTAGCAGGTAATCCACCGGTTTTAAGCCAACGACGGAGAGAACACTCTCCCTGTCTCCGTGTCCCGTAAGGAACATCACCGGGATCTGTCCCGTTTCGGAATCGCTCTTCAACATGGAAAGGACCTGTGGTCCGTTTGCGATAGGCATCTCGTAATCTAAAAGGATCAGATCGGCATGGGTTTTTGCAAGATAACTGATGGCCTGCACTCCGCTGGATGCCATGCCCACGTGATAAGTGCCCTTTAACCATTCATAGACGTTCCGCATGTACGTAATATCATCGTCCACGATCAGGATTGTCTTTCTTCTCTTTTCTCCGGTGTTTTCATCCAGATAAGAGGCGGTCTTTTTGATCAGCTTGTCGATATCAAGCGGTCTCTTAAACCATTCCGTCACGATCTGCTCGGGGATGGCTTTTGTTACCCTGTCATACTGCTCCTGTTCTCCGATGAGCAAAAGGCCAAGATTTCTGTCCTCCACGATATCCTTCAGATAAACAAGAGTCTCGGGGGTGTTATCAAGTTCTTCGCTCATGAAAACGACGAACAGACCGGCCCCATCGGAAGTCCTTTCAATCTCTTTGATATCCGCATGGGAAAACTCCGCCTCAATGCTCACGCTCTTAAGCTTTGTCACAAGGCTTTGGGCCAGGAAGCTCTCTTCCGCGCTCACGATCACCACTTTGGAATTGTCTTTGATCTCATCCGCCATTTATGCATATTCCCCCTCAAATTTATTCTCGATCTTCAAAAGTGATTCCTTATCAATGGCAGGGGAATACAGATACCCCTGGTACAGCAGGCATCCGATGTCCTCCAGCGCTTTTTTCTGTTCTTTCGTTTCAACAAATTCCGCCAGCACTTTAAAGCCCAGTGACTTCGACAGATACACGATGGATCCGACGATCTCTCTGGTACGCTCATTATCCAGAATGCTCTTTACAAGATTTCCGTCCAGCTTCACGATATCAAACTGATTGTGCTGGAGATACTGCAGAGAAGTATGACCCATGCTGAAATCATCCAGTGCAAAGGTATAACCGAACTGTCTGATACTGCTGATCAGTTCTCCCGTTTCCCGGGTCGTAACAAGTTCCGTTTCTTCCGTGATCTCGATACAGATGTTTCCGGTCTTTAATTTGTAATGATCTGCCATCATCTGAAGGAACGGAACGTACCGCTCATCAAAAAGCGTGGTGACCGTTGCGTTAACGCTCAGTTTAAAGGCATCTCCGTAGGTTTTCCGGAAAGCTTCAGAGTCACGGATCGCTCTGTCCAAAATGAAGGTTTCCAGCTTGTAAAGTTCACCGCTTTCCTTTGCGATCTCAATGACCAAGGGCGGGTAGACGGTACCATACAGACGGTGTTCCCACCGAAGCAGTGCCTCTGCACCGATACAGCGCCCGTTTTGGTCAAACTGTGGCTGATACTTGATCAGCAGCGGGTTCTCTGCTTTATCCACAGCGTTATTCTTCGAGGATGCGATGAGAGCGGCTTCCAGGTCAACCGCAAGAAGCTTAGCAAGCCTTCCCACATTGCCTTCCAATTCCGTAAGGATGACTTCCTCTCCATTTTCCTGCGCATCCTTCAAAATGTCCACAAGGGCTTTCATTTCGGCGGAATATTCACTTCCGGACCGTTTTTCATAAGCGATCATAAAGGGGGCATAGCAGGCTGTGGAGATCAGGATGTTCATCAACTGAACCAGCAGGCCTCTCACGGATCCCGTGGCGATATAACCGCTAAGGAGTGCGGGGATCGTCCAGACCACTTCCGTTGTTACGGGCGGCATAAAGCCGATGCTCGTCATCAGATAAGCATTGGAAAAACTGAGCATGGGTGCCAGCAAAAAGGGAATGATCATCATGGGGTTATAGATGATCGGCAACCCGAATACGCACATTTCCCCGATGTTGAATACTCCGGGCACAAGGGCCATTTTCCAGAGTTTCTTCGTGGAACTGCGTTTTCCGAAGATCACCAGAGCAACAAGCAGACCGATGAGGCACCCGGTTCCGCCCATATTCACGAAGGTGTCGATAAAGCTCTTCGATACGATCTCGCCGGGAATGATGGTTGTGAACATATCCTCGGAAACCTGGTTTAAGACGTTATTCCCATGGATGCCAAACCACCACATGATGCTGGTCAGGGTGGTAAACAAAAATCCGCTGAAATAAGAGCGGTGCATCTTCATGAAGATCAGGTCCATGACCTTCATGAACAGGTGCTGCACACTGGGGACCCCAAAACATAACGTGATCACGTAATTTGCTACGGCAAAACACAGTGTAACGCACAAAAACGGCAGGATCACGTGCAGGGATGCATTGAATTCCGAATCCGCACCGTCCACAAAGACCATCTTCTGCGTCCTCATGCGCTTCTCAAATTTCGCAAACAGAAAGGACCCCAGGATACCGGCCAACATGGCGGAAAATACGCCCTGTCCGCTGAGCAAAGAGATATCCGGCTCTCCCTGGAGTATGCCCACGAGGATCAAAAAGCCGCTGGAACATCCGAGCAGATTTCCAAAGACCAATACCAGTTTCCGATCCTCATAAACCTGTTTCATATAGCTGACGCCAAGTGCCAGTGTCACGTACACGGCAAGGATGCCGACAGTGGAACGCTGGATCATGACGAGCACATTCCTTAAGGCACCGCCCAGAAAGGTATCCAGGAAAACCTGATATCTCAGCAAGGGCAAACTATTTAGCAGCACTGTGATACTGCCGATAAACAGCACCGGTATCACCATGGCAAGACCGGCTCTGATGGTCTTTACCAGAACCGTTATTTTTTTCCTCCAATATGAATTCATGATCCCAAGCCCTCTTTCGCCGTTTGAACGATACCGTCCCAATCAAGTTCCGTCAGCATGTTTCCGATACGGCCGATCCGTTCTTCATCCTTTTCGGAAAGTCCATACTTGCGAAGATCCTTTAACAGATCCTCCATCAGTCCGTAATCCATGCTGCCTGCGATCTCGATCATCGTCTGATAGGCTTCTTTCATTCTGTCCTCAGAGATTACAGGAAGGCTCTCCGGTTTTTCATCAAGAACAGATAACTTTTCATTCAAGCTTCGGAACATTGCAAGGAGCGTATCCGTATTTCCCCTGATATACTCCAGGTCATTACTCTTTCCGGCTGCCTCCAGCCCTGCTGCCAGTTCGGAAAGTTCCTTTGCACCGATGATACGGGCAGAGCTCTTTAACGCATGAACCTTGATGGTATATTCGTCCAGCCTGCCCTCACGGTAATGCTCTTCTATTTCCTCTGCCTTCGCTGCTGCCGTTTGATGGAAGACCGAAAGGACTGAACGATAACCCTCTGCGGAACCGCAGTTCTTTAAACCGGCTTCACCATCGATCT
>JAFUUM010000030.1 GCA_017477805.1 Lachnospiraceae bacterium | reverse complement strand
CACCTGACCAGGATAGGCCTTTGCATCAAAGACCTTCACTTGGATATTCTCTAAGGGTGATTCATGGATATTGGCATCCTTTACGGTGATCACAATGCTTCCGGCGGCATTCGGATCAAGGGTCTCCGTCTCCTGCAAAACCTCGGTTTCATAAGCCGCCGTTTCGGAAAGGGTTTCCTCCACCGCTGCTTTCTCCTTTCCGAAAGAAAGTTTCGGCCATGATGAGATGGGATGCTTTCGTAAGAAAAAGACTGCGCCTATGATCACAAGGATCAGTGCCACAAAGAAGCCTGCCGCTGACAGCGCAAGTGCCAGGGCAAGCAAAGAACCGTTATCATCATCCGGCTTTTTGCCGGGTATATTTCCTGCAGATTGTCCGTTTTCCGGTGTTACACCGTTTCCCCCATTTTGGTTCAGGGGCGTTCCACAATACGGACAAAACGTATTATGATCCGGCACCTGCTTTCCGCATTTCGTGCAAAACATCATTCTCCTCCTCGTTCCCCCGATCGTTTACACACGAAATCATTTTATTATCGCGGACACTGCCGTGTCAACGAAAAGCAGGCGCGACTGGGTCAATCCCTATCTGTGGATGATAAAATAGAATGGAAAAAGGAGGACGATAAAATAAGGACAATAAATAAGAGCAGTCGGTCAATCAAGCCGCTGCTCTTTCTTTATGCATTGCTGCATGTATATGAAGCCCCAAAATGCCGGTTCCTGTTAATTGACTCCTAGCGCTCTGCTAGGTGGGCGACCGCAACCCCTCTTCTGCCTTCCACTGCGATTCTCCAAAGGAGCGGAGGCCTGACATCCAAGAGATAATGTAGGAATCCCGTTTAAAGTTTTGTAGGATCAAACAAACAGGAATTATCGAACATTTCAGGTTGACTTCATTATAGCATTTCTTCTGAAAATTTCAAGTTAGAACCTGAATTTTCTAATTTTTTAATAAATTTTATTTAATTGCAAGAATTTAGCGAGCCAGTAAAAACCGCTTCATACACCGCATGGAATACAGCCCGTAAAAGATCACCACAGCCACGTACCCCAGCATGGCTATGGTGTCCATGTAAGGATAATACAGAACGGTATCATTTGCAACAGCCGCGATCCCGAGCCCGAGGGTAAGAAACCCTAAGATCAGGGATATGGGAAACATCTTATTGATGTAACCCTCTTTATCCTTTGACTTCTCCAGGTCAATATTCCTGTTGACCAGAGATGAGGGGATCTTGCCGGAAGCCTTCATCTGCAACGATACGTAAAAAAGATAAAAGGCAGATAAAAGGATCAGGATATGTAACATAAAATTGGATGTCATGACATCTTACCGCCTATCGGATCATAATTTCAGGAAATCCCTCACAGCCTGTTCCATGGCGTCCTTATCATAAACGTGATCATGGACCACAGGGGCGCTGCGGATCTCTTCGATGGCTTTCGGAACCGCAACGTTACCGATCTTTGAAAGTTCGTCCACCAGTTCAAAATCACCCATGGAATCGTACTTTGCATCGATGGAAGTCATAACGCTTCTCGTAAACTTGAAGGGGCTGGCGGTGGATGCGATCACCGTAGGCTTATCATCTCCCGTGGCTTTCTTAAACTTCTCGTAAACGGCGGATGCAACTGCCGTATGGGTATCGATGATGTAACCGCAGGCCTCGTACACTTCTTTGATACGGTCTGCAGTTTCTTTCTCCGTTGCGTAGCCGCCAAAGAACTCGGCGATACGGGCTTTCATCTCTTCCGTGATCTCATAGCGTCCGGTTCCGCTTAAGGCTTTCATCAGTTCTGCGCACTTTGCGGGATCCCGGTCTGCGATCTCATAGATCAGACGCTCTAAGTTACTGGAGATCAGGATGTCCATGGAAGGAGAACTGGTGAGGACAAACTCTCTGTTCCGGTCGTAAACGCCGGTGCTGAAGAAATCAAAGAGGACCTTGTTCTCGTTGGATGCACAGATCAGCCGGTCAATGGGAACCCCCATCTGCTTTGCATAGTGAGCTGCCAGAATGTTACCGAAGTTTCCGGTAGGCACCACCACGTTGATCTTTTCATTTTCTTTGATGCGCTCTTCTTTTAAGAGTTTTGCATAGGAGAACACATAGTAAACGATCTGGGGCACCAGTCTTCCGATATTGATGGAGTTTGCTGAGGAAAATTGGAAGCCTCCCTGATCCATCACCTTGGCAAAGTCCTGATCGCCGAAGATCTTCTTTACGCCGTTCTGCGCATCGTCGAAGTTACCTCTGATACCCACAACAAAGGTGTTATCCCCCTTCTGGGTCACCATCTGTTTTTCCTGGATAGGGCTGACACCGTTCTTGGGATAAAAGACGATGATGCGGCATCCCTTTACGTTGGCAAAGCCGGCAAGGGCTGCCTTTCCGGTATCACCGGAGGTGGCTGTCAGGATGACGATCTCTTTTTCCACGTTATTCTTCTTTGCCGCGGTGGTCATCAGATGGGGCAGGATCGATAACGCCATGTCCTTAAAGGCAATGGTGGATCCGTGGAACAGTTCCAGATAATAAGCACCCTCTGCCTCTACCAGAGGTGCGATCTCTTCCGTATCGAATTTATCATCATAGGCGCGTTCGATACAGGTCTTTAATTCCGCTTCGGTGAAATCCGAAAGGAAAAGCTTCATCACCTCGAATGCGATCTCATGATAAGACAGTTCCGAAAGATCCTTCATGCTCTTTTCAAGGGCAGGGATATGATCCGGAACAAACAGGCCTCCATCCTTTGACAGGCCCTGCAAGATTGCCATCGAAGCCGATATGGGTTCGATGTTGCTGCGTGTACTGAAATAACGTACTGCCATGGTCTACTCCTCTTTTAAATAGATAACTGTTTTCTTTTTTGATATGATGATATAAACGTATCAATTATAAAGTCTCATGCAGGAACTTGGCAAGTCTTTCTGCACGGCGCAGTATATTGCGCAGTTTGCCTGTGAGATGGAACCGGAGATTACCATGGCATCTTCCAAATTGCCCGGTGTCTTTATCACCGAAACGAAAAACGGCAAAAAACTCTATCGTGCATCCATCACCCACAAGAGAAAACATATCTCTCTGGGTAGTTTTTCCGGTGCCCAAAAAGCTTCCGTTGCCTATACGGAAGCCCGCCATGTCCTCACTGATCCCGGCTGCACCATCCATTCCTTCCGGGAGTCGGTGACAGCCCTGCCCTTTGAGAAATACGTAAGCCTTGTAAACCTTCGGGATCACGGGATCTACATTGCAAATCCCATCTATCTGGAAAAGACCACCTTTACCTACTATCTGTCGCCCGATCTGGCACTGACCTTTGATACGGACGATCTGTTCTATTATTCCCAGCACAAGATCACCAAACGCGGGGGACATCTCTTCGTAGCGGACTACGGCTCCCAGATCTCCGTACCCTCCCGCTACGGGATCAAGAACTATGCCGTCCCCGGCAGGGACTACCGTTTTGTGAACGGGGATCCTTACGACTTCCGCCATGAGAACATCGAGATCTTCAATCCCTATTACGGGATCCGCAAGATCCAAAAAAAGGACCAGGAACGCTTTCAGGCCCGGGTCCATATCCGAAGCTATTACGTGGTCGGCGATTATCCCACCATGGAACTGGCTGCCATCGCCTATAACAAAGCCGTGGACATTCTGCATTATAACGGCTTTACCAAGAATTATCCCGTCAACTACATCGATGACATGTCACCAAAAAAATACGCAGATCTCTATGCGGACCTGCGTATCAATGACGTGATCTATGCGCTGAGGCCTTAGCCCCGGCGCTTATTTTTTCTTCTTTTTCTTGCTCTTATCTTTTCCGGACTTGGTGTCTGTAGACTCTTTTCCGGCGTTGGCTGCTTTGTTTTTCTTTTCTTTCTTTGCTGCCTTTTCTTCCTTAGCGGCAGGCTCTTTTACTGCCTTTGTTTCCGCTGTTTCGGGAGCGACCGCATTAGGTGCCATACTGGTGACACCTTCCTTTGCCATCATATCAATGAGCATCGCATGCTCGGAAGCAAAGGTAGAGTCAATATCTCCGTCTTCTGCTGTCCATTTCACAGCAGGCAGGAGGTACTTATGCTCGTAGAAGTTCACAGCCTCTTCGAACTGGCTGTTCTTCTCGGCCTTCAGCATCTCGATGTACTCGTGGGTATCAAAGAGATCCTCATTCACCTGGATCAGACAAACGGCAACGTTACTGCAGTGATCTGCGATACGTTCGTAATCCGTACCGATGTCCGTCAGGTTAAAGCCCATCTCGATGGTGCATTTGCCTTTTCTCAGTCTTCTGACGTGTCGTCTCTTGATCTCCATATGAAGACCGTCGATGACCTCTTCCAGAGGTTCTACGGACTTTGCCAGGATGATGTCCTGGGTCGCGAATACTTTT
>JAFUUM010000437.1 GCA_017477805.1 Lachnospiraceae bacterium | reverse complement strand
TTCGGGACTGCACCGGCTTTTATCTCGTCCTCAGTTCCGGCTGGAACAACCTTTCCGACAGGATCAAGACCCTCACCGCCGCTTCCGACGCAGACGGCGAAGAGGAAGATGAAGGCGACAGCATGACCCTGTATCTGGCGGTACAAAACGGCAAACGCCTTCCCGCCAGCACCTTTAAGAACACAGAGCTTTTGCCCGACTTTTTGATGTCGGAGGATGGGGAAAATGCCCGGATCGTATCCCCCATCTATCACCACGGCTCCTCTTACGGCTACGTGGTCCTCACCTTCGAAAACGACAGGATCCAATATCCCTTCCATCTGATCCAGTACCTGGTGAACCTGTCCCAGCTGTTAAAAAACCTGCGGATCAAGAAGCGTTCCCAGGCCATGGCCACCCACCTGGAAGAGATCTATATGAAAGACTCCCTGACAGGGCTGTATAACAAAGCCGGCTTCGATTATTACAAGGAAAAACTCCTCGACCGAAGCGAACCCGGAAGCTTTCTTTCCGTTTTATTCGTCGACATGAACGGATTAAAAAAGATCAATGACGAGTTCGGCCACGACTCCGGAGATTTCTCCATCAAAGTCCTGGGGCAGGCCATCTCTCAGGCCCTGGACACGGAAGCCTCTCTTGCCGGCCGTATCGGAGGCGATGAGTTCAATATCATCCTCCAAGGCGGTGAAGAAGAGGCGGAAACCCTGAAGAAAAAGATCACTTCCTACCTCACCAACTACGGGAAATTGAATCCCGGGAAGTTTGCCATCACCGCCAGCATCGGCGTTTCCACGGCAAAACTCACTTCCGCTTTCGTACTTTCCGATCTCATCCGGGAAGCGGATGCAAAAATGTATGAAGAGAAAAAGAACAGGCGATCATGAGCGATCGCCTGTTTTTTATGCGGACATATTCTTCCGGTATTCCCCGGGAGTCACCCCGCAAAGGGATTTGAAGATCTTCATGAAATTCTTTTCGTTCTCGTACCCCACCATCTGGCTGATCTCCACGATCTTAAGATCCGTGGTAGCAAGGAGTTTCTTCGCTTTCTCGATGCGGATCTCTTTCAGATAGTTCACGAAATTCTTTCCCGTATACTGCTTAAAGGAGTAGGAAAACAGGGAATAGTTCATGGACACGTAGTTGGAGACCACTGCCATGTTTAAGTCCGTCTGGTACTGGGTATTGATGTACTGCTGGGCCTGAGCGATCTTCTGACGGATGTTGATGTCATCGGGCCGGTCTCCCAGCCTCTTGTTCAGGTCCAGGATCCAATCCGTAAAGAAGGTCTGATATTCCCGCAGACTCTCAAACTCATGGAGGACTCTGCATTTCTCCGCAGTCTCCTGATCTTCCTCCGTGATATGCTCCCGGTAGACTTCGGTGATGGCGGTGATGCTTTCTTCCATTTCCCTCGAAAAGGTGGAAAGGTCCATCATCTCTTTTTCCAGGGCGGTAAAAAACACTTTCCAGCGCTGCAGCACCTCATCGGTCTTATCCGTTCCAAGGACCTGGACCCGCTTGGTGCGCTCCCCTTCGGTACAAAGTTCCAGGGCCCTCTCCCGCAGGTTTTCATTGACCTGCTCCGGTTCATCCTCCCCGTAGATACAGCTCTTTTCCCGGAGAAAGGAGAGTTTACGCATAGCAGCGGCCTCTCTGCAGGCCGCAGGCAGTTCCGAAAGGCCTTTGTGGATGCCGCTTACCCCGGCGCACTTATCTTCCATCTCGTTTTTCAAAAAGGCATTCACCCTGTTGTTCTTTAGAAGGATCAGGGCGCCATCCGAGGTATCTTCCAGCATGTAGGTTTCCCGGTAGTCGCTTTCCGGATCGAACCGGAAGATGCAGATCCGGTATTCGCTGTCGATGAACAGCGACTCGTAGCGGCTGATGATCAGTTCCCGCTCGGCCTCGCTCAGGTCCTTGTTTTCCACCAGTTCCCGCATCTGCCGGATACCGATCTCCAGTTCCTTGGAATGCTCGGTATGCTTTCTCTCTAATTCAGCATCCAGTTTCTGGAGGACTTCCGCGATCTTTTCCCGTTCCACGGGCTTTAAGATGTACTCCCTGACCCCGTTTCGCAGCATCTCCACCGCATAGGTAAAATCGTCGTAGCCGCTGATGGCAACGATGAGGGGCTTATCCTCCAGTTCTCCCACCCGGCGCACCAGTTCAATACCGTCCATCTTCTGCATCCGGATGTCCGTAAACATCACGTCTACGTGACGGGTCGCAAGAAGATTCAAGGCTTCTTCCCCGTTTGCGCACTCCAGGATCAGATCCACGGGTACACCGCTTCGCTGCACCATGGCTTTGATCCCCTGGCGGATCATCTTTTCATCTTCCACGATCAGTAGACTCTGCATTTACTACTCTCCCAAATACCCGTCTCGGCAGTTTTATGGAAACTTTGGTGTATTTCTTCGGCTCCGAATAAACTTCCATGCCGTATTCTCCGCCAAAACTCAGTTTGATCCGATCTTCCACGTTCTTAAGTCCAACGCCGTTACCGGTTCCCACGTTCTCCTCGATCTCGCCGTGGATCCGTTTTCTTAGTTTCTCAAGATCCTCGGGGCTCATGCCTTCTCCGGAATCCGTGATCTCGATGGTAAAGGTCCCGTTCTTTTCCCAGGCTTTGATGTAGATGGTGGTGTCCGCCGCCGCAGGTTCGATGCCGTGGATC
Source organism: Lachnospiraceae bacterium (assembly GCA_017477805.1). Classification (GTDB taxonomy): domain Bacteria; phylum Bacillota; class Clostridia; order Lachnospirales; family Lachnospiraceae; genus SIG336. Next base: position 1,627 of record JAFUUM010000437.1, on the reverse strand, counting down.
ACCGCATTTTCAACGATGGGCTGCAGGCTCATCTTCAGGATCTCCTGATCCATCAGTTCCTCCGGGATATTGACGGAAAGGATCACCTCAAAATCGTACCGTAAGTTGATAAGGAGCACGTAGTTCCGGATGTATTCCAGTTCCTCCGCCAAGGTCACGTTCTCGAAATTCCGGCGAATGCTGTAACGCATCAGCTTGCCCAGGGATGTGATGGCATCGGAGATCTCATACTTTTCATCGATCTCCGCCATCATCTTGATGGACTCAAGGACGTTATAGATAAAGTGGGCATTGATCTGGTTCTGCAAGGACCGGATCTCCGCGTTTTTCGACAGCACTTCTTTCTGATAATTCCGCACCATCCGGTCGATGAGGATCGCCGTGACGATGAGGACCATGGTCATGATGACAACAAAGATATTCCGGCGCTGGTACACATCCCGGATCTGGTCCGTGATATCCTGAACGGAATACATGCAGCCGTTCATCAGGCGGATGGGGTATCTTGCGATGGTGTAATTCCGGCCTCCCAGTTTTTTATAAAGGACGGCGCTTTCCTCATCCCCTGCTGCCTTTTGATACTCCGCAAGGACTTTTTCTTCCTCCGGGATCTCCCCGTTTCCAAAGAGAATGGTTCCTTCGTTGTTCGCAAAGAAACTCCACTCCCCTTCGTTTTGTTCATAGATCTCCGGGAACATCTCCTCCATGGTCATGGCGGATTCAATGTAACCGGTAATTCCCCGGTCGTAGTCCGAGACCGGCGTGATCAGGGACACCAGTTCCTCCCCCTGTCTGGAGATCAGGGAGGAAAATAACGTATCTCCGTAGCCGAAATGCCATCCCTCTAAATCTTCCCCGTTTCCGTACCAGGAAAGGTTCTGCATCCTCGAACGGTTATAGAGAATGGGCATCATCTCCTGAAGATTGTCCGTCACCGAATAAACCCGCACTGCATATAAGAGGGGGTTATTGTTCACAAGTCTCTCAAGGTCTGCGATCTCCGAGTGGTAAAACTCCTGCATCTCCCGGGTTTCCATCACTTTCCCGTCCACCGCATCCGAAAGGACCCCTGTCAGTTCCTCGTCGGATAAAAAGAACCGCGTGGACATGTTGACGGACGCGATGTTGGTCTCACGTCTGCCTGCGTTTCGCTCAATCCCTGCTGCCACCGCATCATGGCTCTCCCGGATCACTCCGTCCTCCAGGTTCCGGAACAGCACTCCCGCAAAGATGGCGATGGGGATAAAGATCAGCGCCAGGATAATGGGGGTCAGCTTACTATTTAATTGGAAGCCATCCGTCAGGATCTTTCCTTTTTTCATAGGGTTTCCACTTTGATCACGGTTGTTATTATTTGTCGGAGATCCCAAGCCGCTCCTTATTTTTCTGCATCTGTCTTGTCTCTTCCGCCAGGAGTTTTTCATATCCAAGGGCTTCCCGCTCTTTGACATAGTCTGCCAGGATCTCATCAAATTCTTCGTCGGAGGCTGCCAGCAAAAGCCTGGGCAGGGTCCGTCCCCAAAGGTTCCGGTTGGCGGAATTGATCCGCCCCAGTTCCGAATCCTCCTTGATGCTCACGTCATACTGCCCAAGGTAGGTGGCATAGGGATAGGTCCACTCTTCCATC
>JAFUUM010000436.1 GCA_017477805.1 Lachnospiraceae bacterium | reverse complement strand
TTTTCCAGATAATAATCGTAATTACCGAGATAAGAAGTGAAGTCCTGAGAAGTCAGTTCCAGGATCCGATGTGCCGTCTGATTGATAAAATAACGGTCATGGGATACGTAGAGAACGGTACCTTCATAGGAATTTAACGCGTTTTCCAGGATCTCTTTGGATTCGATATCCAGGTGGTTTGTGGGCTCATCCAGTATCAGGAAGTTAGCTTCCGACAGCATGAGTTTTGCAAGGGAGATCCGGCCCCGTTCGCCACCACTGCATTCTTTGATGAGCTTATACACATCATCTCCGGTAAATAAAAAGGCAGCCAGGCAATTCCGGACTTCCGTTACCGTAAGGGAAGGATAGTCATCAGCCAGTTCGTCGTAGATGGTCTTATCGGGATGGAGTACATGATGCTCCTGATCGTAATAACCGATGGTGACCTTGGTGCCGATCTTGACTTCCCCGGCATCGGCGGGAGTAAGCCCATTGATGATCTTTAACAGGGTGGTCTTGCCGGTTCCGTTATCCCCGATGATGGCTACGTGTTCTCCACGCTTGCAGGCAAAATTCAGATCTGTGAACAGTGTCTGGGTGGGAAAGGCCTTGGATAAATGTTCCACGGTGAGGACGTCTTTTCCGCTCTCGATCCGGGGAGTCAAGGTTAACTTCATTTCCGTATCCACTTCCGTGGGCTTTTCGATGCGTTCGATCTTGTCCAGCATCTTTTCACGGCTTTCCGCACGCTTGATGGATTTTTCCCGGTTAAAACTCTTCAATTTATCGATGACATCCTGTTGATGCTTGATCTCACGCTGCTGGTTCAGATAAGCCTTTAATCTGGCAGCCCGGACCATTTCTTTTTTTGCGGCGTATTCCGAGTAATTTCCCTGGAAGGACATGGAGGAGGCCTGATCGATCTCGATGACCTTCTGGCTGATCTTATTCAGGAAATACCGGTCATGGGAGACGATGAGGATGGCTCCCTTGTAATTCAGAAGATAATTCTCCAGCCAGGAGATGGCATTGAGATCCAGGTGGTTTGTGGGCTCATCCAGGAGGATGATGTCCGGGGATAACAACAGGATCTTACCCAGGGCAACTCTTGTTTTCTGACCGCCGGAGAGAGTATTGACCTTTTTTTCAAATTCTTCGTCGGTAAAGCCAAGACCCCGAAGGACACCGGTGAGTTCGCTCTTATAGGCATAGCCGTTTTCGGATTCGAATTTTGCGGTAAGAGAACTGTAGCGGTTCATGCAGGCTTCCAGAGCTTCCCCCTCCAGGGTTTTCATTTCGTGCTCTGTATCCCGGATCTGACGCTCTAAGTCAAGGAGATAGCTCTTTACGCTCATCAGCTCTTCGTAAATGGTATTGTCGGAGTCGATGACGGGGTGCTGCTCCAAATAGCCAAGGGTCTTATCCTTGGCGATGACAACTTCCCCTTCGTCGGCACTGATCCGCCCGGTGATGATGTTCAGGAGTGTGGTCTTTCCTGCACCGTTTACGCCGATTAGAGCTGCTTTTTCCCGTTCTTCTATGTGAAATGAGATATTTTTCAGGATATCTTTGCCGTCGAAGGCAACAGAGATGTTCTGACAACTGAGTATCATGGTTTCCTATTCCTTTCGTATCTTACCTATGATAGAGGGGATCTTAACGGGTGTCAAATAGGGGCTTGCCATTGATTGACACAAGTTTAACAACCTCGTATACTAGATTATGTGTAAAGCGGGGAAAACAGTATAGGATATTGGTTTTCCGTAATGATGAAAGGAGGAAGGCATGGGAGAGAAAGATATATCTCAGGCGGTGATCGCCAGACTTCCCAGATACTTCCGTTATCTCGGAGAATTAAAGGATGAAGGGGTGGAGAGGATCTCCTCCCAGGAACTTAGTACGCTCATGCAGGTAACTGCTTCCCAGATCCGACAGGATTTCAACAATTTCGGAGGCTTTGGCCAGCAGGGTTACGGCTATAACGTGGAATATCTCTATCAGGAGATCGGTAAGATCCTGGGTCTTGATAAAGAGCATCAGCTCATTGTGGTTGGAGCCGGTAACCTGGGAACAGCCCTTTGCAATTACGCAAATTTTAAGCGGAGAGGCTTTTACTTTGCCGGAGTATTTGACCAGAATCCGGATCTTATCGGGAAAAAGGTGGGCAATCTTTTCGTAAAGCCCATGGAGGAGATGGAGGATTTTGTAAAGAACAACACCATCGACATCGCAGTCCTCTGCATTCCCAAGACCTCTGCCGTGAATGTTGCCGATAAACTCGTAAAATGCGGTGTGAAAGCGTTCTGGAATTTCGCTCACTGTGATCTGAACGTTCCCAAGGGGATCGTGGTGGAAAATGTACATTTATCGGACAGCCTGATCAAATTGTCGTATAATCTGAATGAGAACCGATAAAGATCAAAAGTAACGAGGCAATCAAATGTCGGATGAGCAGGTTTTTTTAAAAGCTCTGGAAGGAAAGAACATTCCGATCCTGACACTGGATCACAACTGGCACAGACTCTTCAGTCAAAGCCGGACAACACCCGAGATCCAGAAACTGGAAGAAAAGGTAAATTCCTTATTAAAGGAGCAGGGCCGTGTCAACACGGAACTTCGTGAGATCAACGCTCTTAAAAAGAGTCTGATGGACAAGATCGTGACGAAAACGGACGAACTTCAGTCCGGAAATCAGGCATCGGACAAAGAGATCGAAGACAATAAGCGTCTGATCAACGAATGCAACGAAAAGATGGAGAAACTCCGGGATGATCAGATGGACCTTCCCAGAGAGATCAATAAGGCAAACCTGGAATTGATGATCGCCAGCATGGAGGCCTGCCGGGAGAGGTTTTCTGAGAACCAGGAAGAGATGGCCAAGATTGAAAGCTGGATCCGCGGGATCAAGGTGGAACTGCGGCAGAAAATCGTAAAAAAGCAGGACAGGGAGATCGACAACTACGGTCTGTTCATGTTTATGCAAAGCTTTTTCGGAGACGAAACAAGAGCTTTGTTTGATATGAAATATGACCCTTCCGTCAATCCGCCGAAATTAAAGAAGTAACAAAAAGCTGGGCAGAATGCTCAGCTTTTTTGAGGAGAAGAATATGTTAGAAAAATATCAAAGAGTTTATGCATCCATCGATCTCAACGCCATAGAACACAATATGAATGAGATCAAGGCGGCCATAAAGCCCGGAACAAAGATCCTGGGCGTGATCAAGACCGACGGCTACGGCCATGGTGCATATCCCATCGCAAGAGAGCTGGAGAATATCGAGGAAGTTTTCGGCTATGCCACAGCCACCGTAGAGGAGGCTCTGACCCTTCGGAAATACGGGATCCAGAAGGCGATCCTGATCCTTGGCCATACGTTCCCTTACAGTTATCCCGACCTTGTTAACGGTGAGATCCGGCCTGCGCTGTTCCGTCCGGATTCCGCAAAGGAACTGTCGGATACGGCGGTAAAACTTGGGAAAAAGTGTAAAGTTCACATCAAAGTGGATACCGGTATGACCCGTGTTGGGATCTTTCCGGATGAGACCGGACTTGAATTTGTAAGAGAAGTCAGCACACTCCCGGGGCTTGAGATCGAGGGTGCCTTTACCCATTTTGCAACTGCGGATGAAAAGGATCTGACCAAAGCAAAAGAACAGCTTCGTCTGTTTCATGATTTCTGTGAAAAGGTGAAAACGGAACTTGGGATCCAAATCCCCATCTGCCATGCCCCCAACAGCGCAGGCATCATCGCCATGCCGGAGGCCAATCTGGATATGGTACGGGCAGGGGTGATCCTCTATGGTATGTATCCTTCCGATGAAGTTTCGAAAGAGGTATTAAAACTGACTCCAGTACTGGAATTAAAGAGTCATCTGACCTATATAAAGACTGTTCCCGCAGGAAGGGCTGTCAGTTACGGCGGCACCTATGTTACTCCCTGCGAAAAACGGATCGCCACCGTTCCCGTGGGGTATGGTGACGGTTACCCCCGCAGCCTTTCCGGTAAGGGCTATGTTTTGATCGACGGAAAGCGTGCACCCATCCTTGGCCGGGTCTGCATGGACCAGTTTATGGTGGATGTCACGGATATCCCGGAAGCAAAAGAGGATATGGAGGTGACCCTCATCGGAAAAGACGGGGGAGAAGCCATCACCATGGAAATGCTGGGAGACCTGTCGGGACGCTTTAATTATGAGCTTGCCTGCGACCTGGATAAAAGGATTCCCAGGGTGTTCATGAAAAACGGCAGGATCGTCTTCATCCAGGAGAGCTAAAGTTTGACGGTATGCCTTGAAAATGCTATATTTTAGAGTGGTATGTTTTTGAAATCTTTGGAAAGAGGAGATGAGGAAATGAGTGATGGTAACCCAGACAGTAACGGGCGCAGTACCATCGGAGAGAACCTCCGCGGATTGTTCTCAAAGTTAAAGAAATCCTCCCCACAGGAGGAATTTGAAGAAGATATCATGACCATGGTCAATGAAGGCCAGGAGACGGGAGTCATTCAGGACAGGGAAGCCCGGATGATCTCCAACATTTTTGCTCTGGATGACAAGGAGGCGCAGGATATCATGACCCACAGATCCCAGATCATCGGGATCTCCGCCGACACCCTTCTTGAAGATGCCAGAAATTTTATGTTGGATGAAAGCTACAGCCGGTTCCCCGTTTATGAAGAGAACATCGATCACGTGATCGGCGTGCTGAATCTGAAGGACGTATGCAGGACATATCGTCAGGAAGAGACCCGAAGCATGCCCATCAAAGACATCCCCGGACTGATCCGGGATGCGGTGTACACGGCCGAGACCAAGAAAATAGATGCGCTCTTTCGGGAAATGCAGCGTGACAAAGTCCAGATGGTGGTCGTTATCGACGAATACGGCCAAACCGCAGGACTTGTTGCCATGGAAGACATCCTGGAAGAGATCGTGGGTAATATTCAGGATGAATATGATGCCGACGAGATGATGATCCAGGAAAAGGGTAAGGATAAGTTCATCATTGACGGAATGTCGAGACTGGAGGAGTTGGAAGAACGTTTCCATATCCATTTCCACGAGGAAACATTCGATACCTTAAACGGATTTCTGATCTCAAAAATGGACAAGATCCCGGAACCCGGCGACCAGTATAACGTCGTGGTGGAAGGGTATGAGTTCAAGGTCATGAAGGTGAAGAACCACAAGATTGAAAAAGTAATAGTCCGGAAACTGGACGAATCAGAACAAGAATTGGAGAACTAAAATGTCAGGACATTCAAAATTTGCAAACATCAAGCAAAAAAAAGAGAAAAACGACGCAGCAAAGGGTAAGATCTTTACCATCATCGGCCGTGAGATCGCGGTTGCCGTAAAAGAAGGCGGTCCCGATCCTTCCAATAACTTCAAGCTGGCTCAGGTCATCGCAAAAGCAAAAGCAAACAACATGCCCAACGATACCATCGAGCGCGGTATCAAGAAAGCTGCCGGTGAAGGCGGAAATGTTAACTACGAATATGTTACCTACGAAGGCTACGGCCCTAACGGTATCGCCATCATCGTTGATGCGCTGACCGATAACAAGAACCGTACCGCAGCCAATGTTCGTTCCGC
>JAFUUM010000435.1 GCA_017477805.1 Lachnospiraceae bacterium | reverse complement strand
CATTTACAAACTTTCCAAGGTTCTCGATAAAGGTGGTGTCGGGATCCGTATAGCGATCCGGATCCGTTTCCTTTTCATCGTTATGAGCAAACTGGATGAAGAGGAAATCTCCTTTTCGGATCTCGTCATAGATGGTTGCAAGACGCCCCTGATCGATAAAGCTTTTGGTGCTCCTGCCGTTTACCGCATGATCGTAGATCACCACATCGGGGGCGGTGAAACGGTCAAAGGCCTGGGCGATACCGGTCTGGGGAAATCTATGGGCTTTGTTGCAGGTATTGGTGGAATCTCCTGCCCAGAAAATCACTCTCATAAAGGCTCCGATACATAAAGAGCCGGGGGCCGATCAGACGGCTCCCGGCTCGAGGTAAATTCTTTGCAGATGTAACGATCTTACTTATTCCTTGACTGCACCCATGTTGACACCCTTCACGAAATACTTCTGAAGGAAAGGATACAGTGCCATGAAAGGCAGGATCGCGCAAACGATGGCGGCATAAAACAGAGTATTCTGCGATACCGCGTACTGCGTCGTCGGCGTATCTCCGTCCATGACCATAACTCTCAGGATGTACTGGAAGTTAACCTGGTCTCTGTTTACGATGTAGATCTGTACGGTGGAGTAATCATTCCAAACCGTAACGGCAAACATCAGACCGATGGATGCAAGCGCCGCCTTGGACAGCGGAAGCACGATCTTGAAGAAGATACCCATGGGAGAACATCCGTCGATCTTCGCTGCTTCAAACAGTGAAGAAGGAATGCCCTCGAAGAAGTTTCTCATCAGTACGAGGTTATAAACGTTCATACCGTGTTTTACCACGAGGATCCACATAGTGTTGGTCAGGTGAAGGGACTTCATGACCAGGTACTCAGGGATCATACCACCGGAGAAGATCATGGTGAACAGCAGGAAATATGCCATTCCTGTTCTTCCGGGGATCTCATACTGGGAAAGCACGTAACCACCGAGGGTGGCCATGGTCAGACCTACCAGAGTTCCAAGGATCGTTGTGATCACAGAGTTCAGGAAAGGTCTGTAAAGTTTCTGTGTGGTAAAGATCGTCAGGTATCCGTTGGTTGTAAAATCGCTGGGCCATAACTGGAACTTGTAAACGCCCACAGCGTTAAAGGAGTCCACCAGCACCTTCCAGATAGGGATCATTACGATCAGTGCGATGATGATGAACACAATGTAGTTAACGATATCGAAGACCTGAACATGTCTTTTTCTGCTAGCAACAGCTGCTTTTTCTTTTGCCATCTTTCAGGACCTCCTTAAATAATTCCGCGTCCGCGGATCTTCTTGCTGGCCCAGTTACAGATCAGTACAAGGCCGCAGCCAACCAGAGATTTGAACAAACCAACGGCGGTTGTGTAACCGTAGTTCGGTATATCCTGAAGGAATGTCTTACGGTAGATGTAGGTAGAGATAACATCGGATACTTTGAACACACGCTCGTTGTACATAACGAATACGGACTCGAACATATTCAGTACCTTAGCCAGGTTCAGGATCAACACGATGATGATGGTGTTGGCCAGCTCCGGCACCGTAACATACCAAATTTTCTGAAGTCTTTTTGCGCCATCGATATCGGCTGCCTCATAGAGTTCGGGGTTGATACCCGCCAGAGTAGCCAGGAAGATGACCGTTCCCCAACCTGTCTCTTTCCAGATGTTTACCAGGTAGAACACGGGTCTCCACAGCGCTTTATCATGCATGAAATCGATACTCTTGCTGATCCAGCCCCATTCCTTTAAGGTCTCGTTTACGAAACCGGTGGAAGATGTGGACAGGAACAAAGTAAAGATCGCCGCAGTCACAGTCCAGGACATAAAGTGCGGCAGATAGATCACGGTCTGCAAAGTTTTCTTTGCGACCATATTAGCCATTTCATTGATAAATACCGACACCACAACGGATGTAAAGGTGGTCAGTAACAGTTTTATGATGGACAATTCCAGAGTATTACGGAATGCTCTCCAGAAATCCTTCGCCGCAAACAGCGAATGGAAATGCTTAAAGCCTACGAATTCCATCTTTTTCAGGGTGTAATCGTAGAAGGAAAAACGAACACCCAGCATAGGCCAGTAATAAATGATCAGCACATAGATCAGAACCGGAAGAAACATCAGGTAAAAGCCCCGGTTATTCCATATTCTCGTCTTTAAAGGTTTTTTGTGAACTACCACGTTTCCGGTAGTCGTCCCTGCTTTTTTACTCATTCTTTCGCCCCAATCTTTTCTTGATAAATGTGGGCACCCAACTGGTGGATGCCCACAATGATTGATTACGTATCAGAGATTACTGAGCATTCAGTTCGCTCAGGATCTGCTCTACGGTGCCACCGAACTCATCGGTGTACTCTTCCATAGCGTCTTCAGCAGTCATCTCACCGGTAACTACCAGCTTCATCAGCTCGGTCTTCTTGGATACCAGATCAGCGTTAACTTCGGTCAGGGTATCGCAGGAAGCTGCCTGAGGAGCATCTACACAGTTCTCGGTGAAGAACTTGTTACCCTTGGTTACCAGCTCATCGTTATCAACGAAACCGTTGGTCAGAGGAGCGATAACAAGTACTGCATCCAGGTGATTCTTCTTCCATACGGAGTTAGGATCGTTGGGGGTCTGCTTTAAGTGGAACTGACCCTCTTCATACTCATAAACTTTTTCCTTATCGGTACCAGCGTTGGTGGTGAAGGTCTCAGCATGAGTAGACCAGTGTACATCTTCTGCACCATAGGTCCACAGAGTCTGAACGGTATCACCATCCAGCATGGTCTCAAGCAGAGCATCGAAGATAGCCTGCTCACGAGCGCTGTTGTCGTCGCCATCGTTGGTGATTACCCAAACAGGAGCTTCACGGTTGATGTAACCGCCCCAGGTATCCTTGATCTCTTTGATGGGAGCCAGCTGAACCAGTCTGTCATCGCCAAGGTCAGAGTCAACACCCTGCTTCTCCATGTTGTCGGTCAGAGTTCTCAGCCAGGTACCAGCCCAGTAAGTGAATACACCTTCGGAAGTGGTCTGGTCGTTGGAGAACCATTTCTCACGAGCGATCTTGGTGGAAGCATCTTCGGTATCGGGATCGATCACGCCATCAGCGTAAGCGGTAGCCAGTCTGTTCAGAGCATCGATAGTAGCCTGCTCGGTGAAACCGTCAACCCACTCGCCGTCCTTCTGATAGAAAGAAGGATATGCGCCCTGCCAGAACTCGGGCATGTAGTTGATGTAAGGAGCCTCATCCAGCTTACCGAAGCCGGCAGCGATAACGCCGTAGGTCTTGCCATCGGAGAAAGCTTTCAGCATGTTGTAATAGTCATCGAAGGTCTTGATGTCTTCGATCTTCAGACCTGCTGCATCCAGCCAGGACTGCTTAACATAAGTTACGCATCCGTTACCATAAGTGGGAGCGAAGCCGTAAAGCTCACCGCTTGCGGTCTTCATGTTCTCGTTGATGGAAGGAAGGGTAACTCTGCTCTGGAACTCAGCGTTAGCATAAGCATCAGCCCTGTTCCAAAGGATACCGGTGTTCTGATACTGTCTGAACATGGTAGCGCTCATGATCAGAGCATCGGGGTAAGAACCATCGCCAACTTCGCCGGTGGTCAGCAGTCTGGATACTGTTCCTGCATAATCGGAGTGATCCAGCTGGTTGATGTGCAGTTTGATGGGATGGCCGAGTTTCTCGGAAACAGCAGCTTCCCACTGCTCAACGAATGCATCCTGACGGTTATCTACGTTAGCTGTTACGGTACCGTCTACAGTGATGTAGAGGTCTTCCAGTACGTACTCTTCAGGAGCTGCGGTCACATCACTTCCACCATTGTCGGTAGTAGTGGTTGTGGTGCT
>JAFUUM010000434.1 GCA_017477805.1 Lachnospiraceae bacterium | reverse complement strand
ATCAGAAAGAGGAGGGGGAAGACGGGAACCTTTCTCTGGCATGCGCCCGGGCCCGAGAAAACGGAGGTTTTCCGGAGGATGAGCTGAAAGCCGGGGGGATTGCTTTTGCATCGGACGATGTGGCTCTATTCAATTTTGGTCATGTTTATCACGTGGACCCCCTGGATCCCTTCAGCTTGTCAAATGCGGAGATGACAGCCCGGCAAAAGATCCGGAAGCTGGTGCGCTTTGTGAAGGATTATGTGCCCGGCGGTGAAAACAGTATTCTGGTATCCAGCGGTCCGGAGATCGGGATCCGGGAGACCAGACGGATTGTGGGGCTTTACACCATGACCGGCACCGATCATCAAAACAGGGCGGATTTTCCGGATGCCATCACTTACTATAATTACTCCATGGATCTTCATGGAAATTCCAAAGAAGAGGCGGAGGAAAGATACGCACTTTACCAAAACACGAAATACAAAAAGGGTGAGCGGTACGGGATCCCCTATCGGATCCTCGTTCCCATTCGGATCAAGAATGCCCTTGTTGCCGGGAGATGCGTGAGCACCGACAGAAACATGAATGCGGCCATCCGTTTGATGCCTTCCTGCTTTTCCATGGGAGATGCGGCTGGCACGGCGGCAGCCATGTGTGTGCGCGATCATATCAGACCCGGAGAGGTAAACACGGATATCCTGAGGGCAAGGCTGAAGGAGAGCGGTGTACTGTTATAGCCAAAAAACAAGATCGATTTTCGTTGAAAAATCGTGATCATATGATATAATTTAAAAGCCTTAATCAATTCAGAATGCTGTTTGGATTAAGGCTATTAAATTATGGGAGACATATAGCAATGAAACAATTAAAACCGATCACTAACAAACTCCTCTGGGTATTTGCCCTGGGCCAGTTTGGATGGAGCCTGTTGTCCGGCGTCGTCTCAAACTGGATGGTCTATTACTACACGGGTACCCCCACGGAACAGAACCCCAATACCGGTATCTTCGCAACGGGGATCACCCAGAATCCTATTTTATTCAAGCTGACCTTATTCGGCCTGATCCTTGCGGTGGGCCGTATCTTTGATGCTGTGACGGATCCCCTCATCGCAGGCTGGTCCGACAGAAGTAAGTTCAAGGGAGGCCGCAGGATCCCCTTCATGCGTGCCATGGCCGTTCCTTTTTCTCTGTGTACCATCGGCCTGTTCACCATCCCTCAGACTTCCAACATCGCGCTGAACAATACGACGCTGTTCATCCTGCTGATGGTGTTTTACTTATTCATGACCATGTTCTGCACGCCGTATAACGCGCTGATCGCAGAGCTCGGGGATACCCAGCAGCACAGGATCAATGTATCCACCTATATTTCCCTGACCTTTATTGTGGGTCAGACCATTTCCTTCTTCCTGCCTAACCTGGCTGGAATGCTGGAAGGGCCCTTCGGAAATGCAGGCGGCATCCGGATGGCTGTGGCCATCATGTCTGCCATCGCCTGCGTGGCAATGCTGTTCCCCGCATTTTATATCAATGAGCGGGATTACATTGAAAGTAAGCCCAGTGAGACAAGACCTTTCCATTCTCTTGCAAAAACCTTCTCCAACGAGCAGTTCAGACGCTTTGTTTACTCCGATGTGATCTACTTCTTTGCACTGACCCTGTTCCAGACCGGTCTTGCATTTTATGAGACAAAGCTCATGGAGATCGAAGACAGCTATACCATCGTTCTGACCGGAACCATGACCTTCATCAGCTTATGCCTGTATCCTCTTGTGAATAAGTTCGCCAAGACCTTCGGTAAGAAGCGCCTGATCATCACTGGCTTCTTTGCCTACAGCTGTGTCTTTCTGATCACAACCCTGTGCGGTAAGGGGCTTGTATGGGGCTTTGTTGTTGCGGTGACCGCATCCATCCCCATGGCGATCCTCGGTATCCTGCCTCAGGCCTGCGTTGCCGATGTGGCTGAACTGACCCGACTTCAGACAGGAGAAGACAGAAGCGGTATGTTCTTTGCCGCAAGAACCTTTGCTTTTAAGATGGGACAGGCCATTGCTATGGTGGTCTTTACTTCCGTCACCGTATCCGGAACTCCCCAGAGCTACCGGAGCACCGCACTCATCGCATTTATCACCTGCTTCATCGGTGCCTGCATCTTCCTGACTTTCAATGAAAAGAAGATCTTATCCGAGATCAAAGAATTAAAGGGAAGCGAAGAGATCTAAGTGATCATCTGAATGGAATACGAACAAGACCAAGGGATCCGCAAAAACGCGGGTCCCTTTCTTCATGTTTTTTACAAAAAGTAGGCGCTGTCATATATAATGGAACAGTGAGACTGCTAAGCGCAGAGGGGAAGATGGGAGCGAAATGATGAAAGAAAAAAATCCGATACTGAGCAACAAGTTTTATCTTTATCTGACGGAGTTCTTTGCGGGCATGTCCGTAATGGCCGTGGAACTGGGAGCGAGCAGACTTCTTGCACCTTATTTCAGTTCTTCCCAGATTGTTTGGACCATCATCATCGGTACCATCATGATCGCCATGGCGCTTGGTAACATCTATGGCGGAAGAAGTGCGGATAAGGACCCGGATCCCGATAGACTGTATCGAAGGATCCTCATTGCATCCATTTGGATCGCACTGATCCCTGTTGTTGGAAAGTACATCATCGTCGGTATCTCGGCGGTACTGATCCTGTCCGTGAATATCAATTTCCTCATCGTGGCGGCCTTTGCGGCCTGCATGATCATCTTTGTATTCCCGCTGTTTTTACTTGGTACCGTGACCCCTTCGCTTGTGAAGTACACAGTGGACTCTTTGAATGACAGTGGAAAGACCGTTGGCATGCTGAATGCATCCAACACCATCGGCAGCATCATCGGAACCTTTGTACCGACCTTTATCAGCATCCCTGCCTTCGGAACTTCCATAACCTTTTTGATCTTCGCGGGGATCCTGTTATTGCTATCCATCGTCTATTTTGTGACGGGAAGAAAACGGAGCAAGCTGGCGGCAGCTTCCGTGGTGATCTTTCTTTTGTCCTGCATTCTTGGAAACAACAGTCATTTTGCATTCTGGATCAATGATCTGACGGTGGAAGATGAGTCCATTTACAATTATCTCCAGGTCCGTGAGGATGAGACGAACGTGATCTTATCCACCAATGTTTTGTTCGGTGTCCAGTCCATTTACAAAAAGGGCGGGGAGTTCACCGGTATGTACTATGATTACGCCATGGCGGCGCCCTATATGTCCGGCCTTCATACAAAGGACAGACCCCTTGAAGTCCTGATCCTGGGAATGGGAACGGGGACCTTTGCCACCCAGTGTTCCGGGCATTTGGGGGAGATGCATATCGAGGGGGTGGAGATCGATGAGAAGATCACGGCCCTTGCAACGGAGTACTTTGGACTTTCGGAAGACACAGTGGTGACCACCTATGACGGTCGGGCTTATCTCGATGCCCTTCCCAAAGACCGGAAGTTTGATGTGATCCTGGTGGATGCTTATCAGGATATCACCATCCCTTTCCAGATGGCTTCCGTGGAGTTCTTTACCTCCGTGAAAGACCATCTTTCCGAAGACGGAGTGATGGTTGTTAATCTCAACATGCGTGACAACGAAGAAGGCAACATGAATGAGTATCTGTCGGATACCATTTCCTCCGTGTTCCCTGAAGTCTATTTTGCTGATGTGGAAAGAAACACCAACCGGGAACTTTTTGCGGGAAATACGGACATCCTTGCTTCCTTTACCGAGAACGTCAGCCTGGAAGAGGATGCATCCCTGACGGCGTTGATGGACCGGGTGGGCAGCAGGCTCGTCAGGTACGAAGCCGACGACCATGTCATGACCGATGACAAAGCCCCGGTGGAACTTTTGAGCATGCGAGCCATAGACGGCCTCATCCAGGGGGAAGCCTCTTACTACAGAGAGATCTTCCGGGAAGAAGGCTTAAGCGGCCTTATGGAATCATTGTCCTTCTGACGACACTCCTGGCGAATGCCGTTTGCTGCTTTTGGCTTACCTCGGCTTTGGGGGCTCGCTGCAGCGCCGACCTTTATGTCGCAACCTGCGGGCGGCTCGCTGTAGCATCAATTTGCATGCCATAACATCTACCGGAGAGGCCAATGTGCTTAAGCTTCATTTCGGCTGCAATCTTAGTCACAACTTTCAGCTACTTTCCTGCCGTCTGCCGAAGTATGCCGGCATGTTTTTCAAGCAGTCTGTGCCTAAGATGCAGGCGGACAGGAGATTGAGTCACAGGTTCTCGGATCTTTGGAATTGCATATCATGTTGTGCTGTGACTAGGGATTGCGGATATCGCTTTTTTAGCCACAGACCGCCTGGGAGGACAAGTAAATTACAAGCTTGAAAGCCGGAAAACTGTGACTTTCCGGTGAAGCTTTCCTTGCTTTAGGCACAGAGCGATGAAAATGAACGCAGACAATAAAAGCGGGCAACGAAAGCGCGCAATAAAAACAAAAAAGAGGAGTGAGCAAATGGCTGAGGTAATGAAAATGATCAACGTTTTGGCAATCGGTAACAGTTTTTCCAGGGACGCGACGGCATATCTCCATGCCGTTTGTGAAAATATGGGGATCTCCGTTCACGTGGTCAATCTCTACATCGGAGGCTGCCCGCTGGAACGGCATTGGAACAATGTGGAGAAAAACGAGCGGGCTTATCAGTATCAGGAAAACGGGATCGAAACGGATCGTTATGTGAGCATTGCTGAGATCCTTTCGAAAAAGCCCTGGGACTTTATTGTGACCCAGCAGTCCAGCCACGACAGCGGATGGCTGGATACTTACGAACCCTTTGCAGGCCTCTTATTTGAGTACCTGAGAAAAGAGGTGCCCGGTGCAAAAATCTGCATGCAGCAGACCTGGGCATATGAGATTGACAGTGATCACGGATGCTTTATCCGGTATCACCGCGATCAGCAGGAAATGTATCAAAGATCCAGGGAGAGTTATCATGCTGTTGCGAAAAAGTATGACATCCCCCTGATCCCCTGCGGTGACGTGATTCAGAATATTCGGAAACATCCGGAATTTGATGTCGCAAAGGGCGGAAGATCCATCTGCCGTGACGGTTTCCATATGCATTATCTCTATGGCCGTTATGCCCTTGCCTGCACCTGGGCCGGAGCATTGCTTCAGGCGCCTCTTGAGAAATGCACTTTTGTACCGAAGTGCTTCGACACCGATGAGGAACCGGATCAAAAACTTCTTTCCCTGGTCCGGGAAGAAGTGATAAAGACTTTACAATAAATGTGTTCTTTAATGGAGTAGAAGATGAAAAGAAAATCCGTTGAACCTAAATATTCCATGTGCGTACAGCCGGCATTTATCATTGGAACAGTTAATGAAGACGGTTCGGACAATTTCGCACCGATCACGTGGCTGAGCGCCACCCACGAAGAAGGAGACGGCTACCTGCTGGTGATCAGCATGGCAGGGACCAAAAGAACAAAGCAGAATGTTATAAGAACGGGTCTTCTCAGTGCCAACCTTGTGAGCAAGGATATGCTTCCGCTGATGGATTATTTCGGGTCAAAACATGCTGCGGATGGGAAGAAGAATGATATTGCCTACGGTATGAGCCGGGGAGAAGTTTTGGATGTTCCGACACTGGACGAAAGTCCCTGGGTATATGAATGCGAAGTTTCGAGATCCGTGGAGACGGGAGATTCCACTACCTTTTTCTGCAGGGTTAAAAACATCCAGATGGATGAGCGGCTTTCTCCGAAGGATATCTTTGATATCGACCTGACGGTACTTGATCCGGTCGTTTACTCCGGCAGGTACCACAGTCTTGGTGACATGCTGGGGGAGATCGGAGATTTTGTGAAATAAATGTAGAGAGGTGCCTTTTCGCTTGAAGGAAGGAAATTCAAGCGGGCAAAGACGCGGATTTGTGGTATGATGAGAAAGAAAGGTAATTAGAAACTCTGTCGTTTTGGGGGAATATGATGGAGCAGTTCACGAATATTCATGGTTTGTTGCTAACACTACAGTATGTCACCGTGGGGGTGCTTTTTTTAGAGATCCTCATTGTGTTTTCAAAGTGGAAGAACACCATCCATTCTTATCTGTTTTTGGCATGCGTCGCTTCGTTTGTCAGCAATCTGGGTTATCTGTTTGAGATGAACGCCAAGACAGAGGATGCTTATATTCTGGCGTTGAAACTCTCGTATGCAGGAAGGGTATGGATCGTTCTTGCATTTTTTCTGTTTGCGGCAAAAATGTGCGGCATCAGGATCCGGAAGGGAATCCTGTATGCGCTTGTGGCCGTACATGTCGGTATCTATCTTGCAGTGACTGCAGTCGGAAAAAACACTCTGTATTACACGGAGTATCATTTTATTCCGGATGCGGAATTCCCCAAATTCTATCATGAAAATGGAACCATCCATGATCTGTTCATGGGGTTAAATGCCGTCCTGTGCCTTACGGCTTTTTGCTGGATCATTCGGGAGTTTCGCGGAGCGAAGACGGGAAAAGTCAGACAGCGGATCGGCATGGTGATCATGGCTTTCGGCGTTCAGATCTTTTCATTCTTACTTCAAGCATTAAAACTTCTCAGCATCTCGGATTATTATGACCTGACCATGCCCGGCGTATTTCTGGGAACGGTGTTCATGCTCATCGGTATCCTTGGGTTTGACCTTTTGGGAACCAGAGAGATCGCAAAAGATTTTGCCATCGACAGGATCTCCGAAGGTATCATTGCCGTGGACAACGATGGCAGGATCCAGTATTACAACGAGCCGGCAGCTGCGATCTATCCTCAGTTCGATTCTTTTTATTCAGCAATATCCCGGTTAAAAAATCGCATAGCAAAGGGAAAGGACAAAGGCGAATCTGCGTCGAAGAATGCGGAGGATCAGCCGATGCTGACTCCCTATGACATCATCTCCAAGATCAGTGAGGCAGCCCAAAAGGGAGAAAAACTCACTGTGGAAGATCGTATCTACACCCCGGAAGAAAATGAATTGATGTACAAGGGGGAAAGCTACGGCAAGCTCTATGCACTGGTTGATGATACGGAACATTATCAGTACATGGAGGAACTGAAAAAACAGAAGGATATCGCAGACAGTGCAAATGAGGCCAAGAGCCTTTTCCTTGCGAGAATGTCCCATGAGATCAGAACCCCTATCAATGCCGTGCTCGGTATGGATGAGATGATCCTCCGGGAAGCCGGAGAAAAGAGTATTCGCGGTTATGCGGCGGATATCATGACTGCCGGTAGGACCCTGCTTTCGCTGATCAATGATATTTTGGATCTTTCCAAGGTGGAAGCGGGCAAGATGGAGATCATTCCGGTGCGGTATGATCTTTCTACACTGCTGAACGATCTGGT
>JAFUUM010000433.1 GCA_017477805.1 Lachnospiraceae bacterium | reverse complement strand
TGCAGCTGGGAAGGGATCCTCCCGCGGTAATGGCAACGGCGCCGGGATCCAAAAGTTCATTGAGCATCACAAGCGCTCCCGTCTGGGTCAGTTCTCCGCCGGTAAGCTTGATATATTCGGGAATGGTACGCTCATCTCTTGCCGTGATCAGAGGTTCAAAACCTTCTCCTGTATAACGGATACCGCCGAGACGCGCCCGTTCCTTCTCCCATTTATCTTTCGCGGTCTTGATCTCATTCGTATATGCACTGTGATAGCCGGCTTTCCGAAGCTTCTCTCCTAGAATGTCCAGGGTCGCTTGTGCATCGCCCACCGCCTTTACCGCATCCATCTTGTAGGCATGGAAGCGGCTGACATTCACGGTGATCACAGGCACATTGTTCTTACCGAAAAGCCATTTGGAACTTGTTGTGAAATCGGAAAGTCTGCTTCCCACCGCGATCACGGCATCTGCAGAAGCTGCGATCTCATTGGATGCGCTGGTACCGGTAACACCGATACCCCCAAGGCACATCTCATGGGAGGATCTGCAGGCACTCTTTCCCGCCTGTGTCTCTCCGAAGGGGATACCAAACTCGCTGCAGAAGTTCTCTACGGTCTCGCCGGCATCGGAATACCGGACACCGCCGCCTACGATAAGAATAGGATTTTTAGCCTTTAAAATGGCAGCTGCCACATCATCGATCTCCTCCAAAGCCGCGGCCTGACGGACGATCCGGTGTACTCGTTTTTCAAAGAAATATTCGGGAAAATCGAAAGACTCTCCTTCCACATCCTGAGGAAGGGCGATGGCGCAGGCACCGGTCTCTGCCGGGTCCGTCAACACACGCATGGCATTGATCAGCGCAGTCATGATCTGTTCCGGACGATTGATGCGATCCCAGTATTTGCACACGGGTTTAAAGGCATCATTGGTGGTCACGGAAAGAGAATAACTCTGCTCCAGCTGTTGAAGTACCGGATCCGGCTGTCTGGAGGCAAAGGTATCCGAAGGGAATACCAAAAGCGGTATCTGATTGACGGTTGCAGTGGCACAGGCCGTCACCATATTGGCGGCACCGGGACCGATGGAGGATGCGCAGGCAATGATCCGTCTCCTCTGAGACTGCTTGGCAAAGGCAATGGCTGCGTGGCACATGCCCTGTTCGTTTCGACCCTGCATCACCCGAAGAGATCCGGGATCCGTATCAAGGGCTTCCCCAAGCCCCACTGCGATACCGTGTCCGAAGAGGGTAAAAAAGTCCTCCACAAATTTTGTTTCCACCCCATCCACGCTCACATACTGATTGTCCAAAAACCGGACGATGGCCTGAGCAGTGGTCAGTCTTACCGTTTCTGCCATGATAACCCTACCTCTCTGAAAACTCATCTAAATGATGACAGCCTATACCCGGGCCACCATCTCCCCAAATTGCTTCTTTTCTTCCGCGATAAATGCGCGTACCGCATCCGGTCCCGGAAGATCGTCGGAGCAGTTGTTGCTGCGGACCATCATGGATGCTTCCGCAGAGCCGAACTCCAGACAGTCCTGAAGTTCCCACCCCTGATATAATCCATAGAGAAAACCGGCCCCATACCCGTCTCCTCCTCCAAAGCCTTTCCGGGCCTGAACCGGGAATGGCTTAATGGAATACTTTTCCCCATCAAAGGTATATGCAGTGGAACCCTGCATCCCGTGTTTGATCACCAAAAGCTTTGCATGAAATCCCTGCCAGTAAGCAGCGGATTCTTCATCACTCATGCCCGGTCTGATGAGAGCTTCCGTCAGATCGAACTCCTCCCTGGAACCCATGATCAGATCCGCTTCCTTTGCCATCATGGAATAATAGATGGAGATCTCATCCTTGTTCTTCCAGTTGTAAGCACGGTAATCTATGTCAAAGATGATCTTTGTCCCAACGCTCCTTGCCACCATGGCTGCCTTTAAGGCGGCTTCTCTGGAGGGCGACTCGCAAAGAGAGGTACCGGAGATCAAAAGCGCTTTTGCATTCTTTATATAATCCGGATCGATATCCTCCACGGAAAGCTGCAGATCTGCGATGCAGTTCCGGTACATGAGGATATGACTCTCACTCTGGGACAGCATCTCCGTAAAGGTAAGCCCCAGTTTTTGTCCGCCGGTACACCGTGTCACGCACCTTGTATCGATGCCCTCTTTTTGGAAATACTCCAGCACAAAATCCCCAAACTGATCGTCGGAGATCTTGCCGATAAATCCGGCCTTCATGCCGTGATGCGTCACCCCGACGGCAATATTGGCAGGAGAACCTCCCACGAATTTTTCAAAAACATGGACGTCCTTTAAAGGCTTAAATTCCTCTTTTACCTGATCGTTGTAGGCAGGATTAAAATCAATGGCGATCCTGCCTAGGAGGATCAGATCCAAGGGACGTGTTTGATCCAGTTCCAGATATTTCATGATGCCCTCACTCTGCGGTCAAGCCTGACCGATCTTTTTCAGATAGATGGTTGCCGCACCTGCACTCTTTGCTTCGGAATCTTCCTTGCCTTCCATGAAGTGGTGTTCTCCGAAGCAGGGTCCGATGATCAGTGCATCCTCTGCGTTGGAAACTTCCATGTATCCCTTCTTCACAACGATGGTCTCGCTGCCGTCCAGAGGCATCTCAACACCTTCCGTAGTCAGGAAATCAGCGCCGGTAAATGCAAGTTCGATCCTCCAGGGTGCGCCTTCCACGCCGGAAGTCTTGACTCTG
>JAFUUM010000432.1 GCA_017477805.1 Lachnospiraceae bacterium | reverse complement strand
TTTCCTCTTTCTTTTCTTCTGCCATCTTAAGGGGCAGTTCCACGTAGAATACAGAGCCCTCGTTTTTCTCGCTGTGGACCCTGACGGTCCCGTTCATCAGATCCACCAGGCCTTTTACCACCGACAGGCCGAGTCCCGTACCGCTCATGCCGGATTCCGTAGAAGTTTTTTCCTGTGCAAAGGACTCAAAGATCTTTTCCAGGAATTCTTCCGTCATGCCGATACCGGTATCTTCCACGGTGAATTCGTATCTGCGATACCCTGCATGGGAAATATCCGAAACCCTGGCACTCACCGTTACCGCTCCTCCGGAAGGCGTGTACTTGATGGCATTGTCCACCAGGTTCCGAAGGATCCGTCTAAATCTCACGGGATCAGCCCAAGCCAGCTGATCGTCAATCTCGACTGCCCTGATGAACGTTACTCCCTTTTCTTTGGCCTGGATTTCCAGGTTGTCCAGCACGATATCAAACTGTGCCTTGATATCGCACTCTTCCGGCTCTAACTGCGCCTCTCCCGCGGAGATATTACTCATTTCCAAAAGCTCGTCGATGAGGGACATCATCTGCCTTCCGGAATCCCGTACATGACTTAAGTACTCCTGCATCAGCGCCGGATCATCCTTTGCTTCCGATGCCAGCTTCGTAAATCCCATGATGGCATTCATGGGGGTTCGGATATCGTGGGACACATGGAACAAAAGCTCATCCTTGGCCTCCGCCACATGTCGTTCCTTTTCCAGTTCCGCTTCCATCCGTCTGTGTTCGGCCTTCAGGGCTCTTCTTGAAGTCTCAATATAGATGCTGCTCATGAGCCCGACGGTGAAAAGCATCATCAACAGCTCCAGAATACTGTTTCGGTCCAGTTTTTTATCCGTCAGCCTCAGCTGATCCTTTAAAAATGCATTTGTTGCCGCTGCATCCACTACAGCATCGGGATAATCTTCATAATAGGCTTTCAGATTTGCGGATAAATCCTCATTAACCTTCTGCGAAGCACCGTTGTACCACATGAGGGAGGTGAAAAAGATCAGGGATGCCAGTCCGATCCACACAATGGGCGATTTTCCAAAACGGCCCTCTTCGTCCTTTGCAAAAACCACCCGGAAATAAGCAAAGCCGATGATGCTCCAGATCGTCAGGATCAGATAAGATTCCGTAGCCATGGCTCCGCTGATCCGGGCCATGAAGTAAAAGAAGAAGAATACGGAAGAAAGCACACCGATGGCTCCGGTGATCAATTCCCTTTTATGGTTCTCCTTGCGGGCCGTATATAATGCGGCAGCCGAGGTGTAACAATAGGCAATGCTGGCGCCCACCGTATTGACATCCACGATCCACCCAAGGGCAGTCCGCCCAAGGAAAGGAATGAACAAAGAAATGAGCATGATAAAGAGGATGGCATTTCCGGGGGTTCCCTGATGGCCCAGTTTGGAAAACCATCCGGGAAGGATAGCATCCTTAGACATGGTGTACATCAGACGGCTGGCAGCAATGGTGTTACCGATGAGGCCCGTAATCACCGCACCGGTGACTGCAAACCCAAGGATCACAATGCCGATCCGTCCCAAATATACTTTTGCAGCATAAAAAGTCGGCAGTGCATCCACTCCCTGAAGCTCATCCAAATGGCTCACATACGTGGGCCAGTCATACATGCCTTCCGGTACCGCACTGGCCGCAAGGAATGACAGCAGCACATAAGAAACCGCACTGGCGATAAGCGCTGCAGTCATGATAGACATGGTCTTTTTGACGGAGAACTGAAACCCTTCCGCGGAATTGGAAACGGATTCAAATCCAACATAGGCCCATGGAGCAAGGGCCGTGATGGCAAAGATCTGTTTCAGTTTCATGTCTCCGGTAAGAAACGTTTTCTTCGATATGGCTGCAAAGGGAAACTCAAAGGCAACAGAGAATCCGCCCTTTAAATAAGCAGCAGTGGCGCAAAACAAAATGCCGCCAAGAAGGACAAGGGCAAGCAGGACCTGAATGACTACGGCGATCCGTTTTGCATGGGTACAGATCATTCCGCAGACAAGGATGGCGATCAGGGAGATCAACACCTCTCCCAGATACACCTCATAGCCCAGGACCGTGTAATGAAATCCGAACTGCAAAACGCTCCCGAAAAGATTTCTGCAGATCAGGGTCAGAGCAGATGCATTAGCCCAGATGATGGCCACGTATGCAAGGATCAAAAACCAGCTGCTGAAAAACCCGTGGTCGAACCCAAAGCACCTTGCGGAGTACGTAAGCGCTCCGCCGGCATCAGGGTAGATGTTCATCAGGTAGTAATAGTTCCGCCCGATCACATACATGATGATCGCCCCGATGAAGATACCGATGGCCGTACCGACGGGGCCTGCCGTCGGCAAAAACCTTGTTCCCGGCATGACGAAGGATCCCCATCCTACCGCACAGCCGAATGACAGCGCCCATGTCGAGAGCGGTGTCAGATACTTCCCAAGCCTTACCTGATCTTCTCTTTCTGTCATAACTCCATTCCCCTTTTTGAGTAAGACAAATCTTCAGTTACATCTGATCATCCAAGCGCCACATCCAGCGCCATCATCAGTGTGAAGCCGACGGCAAAGAGGATAACGCCCACGTTGGAGTGCTCTCCCTCCGACATCTCGGGGATCAGTTCTTCCACCACCACATACATCATGGCGCCGGCAGCAAAACTAAGGAAATAGGGAAGGGCCGGGATCACAAGGCCGGCGGCAAGAATGGTCAGGGCTGCGCCGATGGGTTCCACGGCACCGGATAATACACCGTCAAGAAATGCACGCCCCTTGCTCTTTCCTTCCGCCCGAAGGGGCATGGAGATGATTGCACCCTCCGGAAAGTTCTGGATGGCGATACCAATGGAAAGAGCCAGAGCCCCTCCCACGGTGATCCCGGAATTGCCGGCAAGCATTCCCGCAAAGACAACGCCCACCGCCATACCCTCCGGAATGTTATGCAGGGTTACGGCAAGGACCATCATGGTGGAACGCTTTAATTTCGCATTGGGGCCCTCTGCCTTATCCGCATGCAAATGCAGATGCGGGATCACGGAGTCCAGTAACAGCAGGAAGAGGATACCGATCCAGAACCCCACAGCCGCAGGAACAAAGCTAAGCTTGCCCATACCCTCCGACTGGTCCATGGCGGGAATGATCAGACTCCAGATGGAGGCTGCCACCATGACGCCGGAAGCAAAACCCGTCAGAGCCTTCTGGACCTTATTGCCCATCTCTTTCTTCATAAAGAACACGCCGGCGGATCCAAGCGCCGTTCCGACAAAGGGGATCAATAACCCTACAAGTACGTTCCAGTTCATACGCTCTCCTCCTTATTTCGTTCCGTAGTAAATGGCATCCTCGGGACAAACCTTTTTACAGTCTCCGCAATGGATGCATTCTCCGTCTCCCACACACTTCACATCCATCTTACAGGCACGGATACAGGCACCGCAGCCGGTACATTTCTTTTGATCCACCCGGATCCCCAAGAACGCCACCGGATTAAAAAACGAATATAGGGCACCCAAGGGGCACAAAAACCTGCAAAAGCCACGGTAACACATCAGGCACAATAAAGTGCAGAGTGCCAGTACAAACACTTTCCAGGAAAACAGAAAGCCAAGCTGCTCCCTTAAGTTTTCATTTGCAAGAACAAGGGGGATCCCCGCTTCCAACGTTCCCGCAGGGCAGATGTATTTGCAAAAACCGGGAGCCGCCTTCAACACGGGAATACCGATGACAAAGATCAGCAGGATACCGTATTTCACATAAGACAGAGCTCTCGTTATCCGGTTTTTCCGGATTTTGAAAAAAGGGATCTTATGGAGCAGTTCCTGCAAGAACCCAAAGGGACACAAAAAGCCGCAGATCAGCCGCCCGAATAAAAGTCCGAACAGCAATAAAGTTCCAAGGACATAAAAGGGAACCTTAACGGAAACCCTGGTCAACCCGTTCTGCAGGCTTCCCAAGGGACAAGATGCCACCGCCCCCGGACAGGAATAACAGTTAAGTCCGGGAACACAAAAACCTTTGCTCTTTCCCTTGTAGATCCGGCCTTCAAAAAAGCCGGCGAAATGGCAATTGTATAAAACCGCCGCAAGGAGCTGGATATATCTTCTTTTGTAAGTTCCAAGATGTTCTAAAATGCTTTTCATCCCAGTCCGATACACTCCCTGCAGATCATGATGGCTTTCATCCAAACATCCTGAAATTCACCGTTTCCGATGCCTGCTGCCATAAAGGCCGCAGCCACGCAAAGAATAATGGTTCGAACGATAGTGATCTTTTTCATGTAGCTCTCCAACACTGCCCGGACCGGAAACACTGTTTTGTCACAGACTTACCT
>JAFUUM010000431.1 GCA_017477805.1 Lachnospiraceae bacterium | reverse complement strand
ATCCGAAGTTCTCATACCTGTCATTGTGGTACCCCACCATGGAATCCATGGTATTTACGGTCTTATATAACAGTCCCAAAACAGACCCGCCGATAAAGGTACAAAGAAGGGGTGCGATCACGCCGTCGGAGGTATTTTCCGCAACGGTCTCCACGGCTGCCCGGATCACGCCCTTCTCATCCAGGTTCACCGTATCCCTGCCGACGATCATGGAGACGGCTTTTTTTCCGTCCTCCAGAGTCCCTTCTTTGAGGGCCTTTGCCACCTTCATGCTCTCTACTTTCAGGCTCTTTGCCGCCAGGCAGTAACAAGTCAGCACCGCCTCTAAGGCCACTCCCGCATAGGGGTGGATCCGGTAGGTAACGACCATTAGGGTCGACACCACCGCCCCGGTAAGAAACAGCATCAGCGCCACCATCAAAAAGCCCTTGGCCCGCTCCTTCCCGGGATCCCTGTTTGGGGCCGCCTCCCCGGAAACATCCCCCAGCAACTTCTTATCAAAAAAACTTATAAGCCTTCCGATCAGCCGGATGGGGTGCGGGAAATCCATGGGATCTCCGATGATCCGATCCAGCACAAAACCGATGACGAAAGCTGTCAGATGATAGATCATGTCCCCATCTGTCTCCTCTTCCTGAAGTATAAAATCCTAAAGAACAAAACCGGCGATGCCAAGAACCACCACCAAAAAGGTCTCCCCCATAACAACAAAAAATCCCGCCGTATCCCCGGTAACGCCGCCAAAGTTCTTCTTGCAAAGGCTCCGGTACCAAAGGGTAAAAAGAAGGGCTGCCACGACTTCGATGCTCCCGGCAACGGGATTTACCGCCACCATGGCCCCAAGGGAAAACAGGGTTTCCAAAACAAGAAAGATCAGGTCTCCCCGGTTGCTCCTCCCCGTCTCCATGTTCAGCATCCCGTCCTTCTTTGCCTTGGGAAAGGAGATGCTGGTGATCCCGCAAAGGGCCCTGATGAGAACAAAAGCGAGCCCGTAGATCAGCATCAGCCGAAGGTCCTGCCCTTCTAAACATTTCCTGACCAATAAATACAAAAACCCCGTCCAGATCAGCAGCACCGTTCCGGCACTGATCACCGCAAAGGCTCCGATATGGGGGTCCTTCATGATCTCCAGTTTTTTCTCCTTAGGCTGGTAAGAATGTAGCGCATCCTGAACATCCATAAAGCCGTCTGCGTGGAATCCCCCGGTGATGATCAACGGGATCGCCGTAAGGATCAGGGTCACAAAAAACACCGGAAGGGCCCACCGCATGGCCCCCCATGCAAAAAGGACAGATATCCCTCCGATGATCAGTCCCGTCAGCGGCAGAAAACTGATGGCATGCCGGGTGCTGTCCTCATCCCATTCAAAGGTGGGCATGGGGATCTTGGAATACAGCGATAAGGAAATGATGATGCTCTTTAGTATGTTCACGTGGTAATCCCTTCTGTTCCGTTCTGTTCCGATCTTCTCCGGTGACACGCTTACTTTGTCTGCTCAAAAAGCCCGTCCCGCAGTTCAAAAACCCGGTCCGCTTTCTCCGCCAGCTCTTTGTTTACAAGATCCACGAGGGAAACATAGTTTCTTGTATCCTCATCGTAAGCGGGATCCTCCGTGGGAAAACGGTTACTGACGATCACAAGATCTCCTGCCGCCTCCGCAAGGGTCATCACGGACCTTGCGATGGCATCAGCCATAGTTTCAAGTGGCAAAGATCTTACCTCCGGCCGGTCTTCATGCATCTCGTTCCCGATGAGATTTGACATGCATTCCAAAAGACAGGTGCTGTCCTTTAAATCCGGGACGGTGGTTACCAGTTCATGGACCGCCGTGGTTTTCTCGATGGTCTCAAAGCCCTTTCCCGCCCGGAGGTTTCTGTGCTTCTCCACCCGCTTTGCCCCCTCTTCTCCGTAGGGGATCATGGTGGCAATGTAGTATTTCTTATGCCCTGCGGCGCTTCCCAGCTCCACAGCCAGGGCCTCCGCCTTTTGGGACTTTCCGCTGTCGGGGGTCCCGATGATCAGTATGGTCATTGATCAAACCTCTCGTACTCTTTGATCTCGTAATCCGCAAACCGTGCCCCGGTGGAATAATAATCAAAAACCATGTCAAGGAGCGGGAACAACATCAGAGCTCCCGTCCCTTCTCCAAGGGCCATGTTCCCGGCAAGATAAGGCTTTAGGCCCAGCTGTTCAAGAGCAAGTGCCGTGCCGGATTCCCTCCCGCTGTGAGATGCGATCATGTACTCCGCAGTTCCCGGTAAGATCATCTCTGCAAGACAGGCGGCAGTGGCACTGATGACGCCGTCGATGACGATGGGTACCTGATGGATCGCCCCTCCCATAAAGGTTCCCACAAGAGCCGCGATATCAAGGCCTCCCAGAGTCCGCAGGATCTCAAAGGCTCTTTCCTTTTCGTCCCGGTATGCTTCAAAGTCGTAGGCAGATAAGGCCTTCGCGATGACCGCTTTCTTTCTGCTTAAACCCGCATCATCCAGTCCCGCGCCCCGGCCGGTGATCTTTTCGCTGTCAATGCCAAGCAACGCCGCCAGACAGGCTGTGGATGTGGTTGTATTTCCGATGCCCATCTCCCCGGTGGAGATAAGATCCGTTCCTTCTTCCTTTAACTTCTTAACAAGATCCATCCCCGTTTCCATAGCCCGAAGGACTTCCCCTTCCGTCATGGCAGGCTCTTTCAAAAAGTTCCTTGTCCCTCTTCTTACCTTCCGGTCAAGAACCCCGCCGATCCCTTCCTCGCTGTCGATACCGATGTCCACGGGAATGATACGGACGTTCGCGTAAGCCCCGAGATGGCAGGCACTGCTGATGCCGCATCCAAGGGCTTTGGCAACCGCAAGAGTGATATCCTTGCCGCTCTGGGAAACGCCCTCGTCGACGATGCCGTTATCCGCGCAGAAGATCAGTGCTGTCCTGTTTTTGATCCGGGGTTTGTCCGTGCCCTGAATGGCACCCAGCCGGCAAAGAAAGTCCTCAAAATCTCCCAGGCCGTCAATGGGCTTGGAGACGCTGTCCCAGTTTTCCTTGATCTTTCGGAAGATCTTCTCATCCGGTCTTTCTATCTTTAGTTCAAATAAGTCCTTTAGATCAAGCATCCAAAAACCTCTTGATAAACGTTTCGCAGGAAGGATAGTACAGATGGGCAAACCCGGCAAAGACGTTTTTATACGTCCGGTACCCCATCCAGCTCCGCTTCCCCGAGGGCTTTTTCACAAGGCAGGTATCGCCCTCCTCCGTGGCCTCGTAGTAATGGAACTCGTGTCCCCGTATCTCTTCATCCTCTTTGAGATAGGGGTTCTCCCCATTCTTCGTGATGATAACATATCCGAAGTGAGAGAGTTTATCCCGCATCTGCGATGTTCCCGTAAGTACCTTCGCCATCTCGTACTCGTTCCCGTCGGGATCTTTGATACTCTCTAAAAGGTACAAAAACCCGCCGCACTCCGCAAGGATCGGAAGGCCTGCATCCGCCGCAGCCTTGATACTTTGGCGCATGGAGGTATTCTCGGAAAGCTCCTTGGCATAAAGCTCCGGATAGCCTCCGCCGAAGATCAGCTTATCAACCTCCGGGATCTTCTCATCCTTCAGGGGGGAAAAATAGACAAGCTCCGCCCCAAGAGCCTGCAGCAGTTCAAAGTTATCTTCGTAGTAAAAACAAAAAGCAGCATCCCGGGCAACACCGATGCGAATAGGCTTGGCGCCCTCAGGGGGTGCAGAAGTCTTTGCATTTAATGCGGTCCCGCCTGCAAAGTTTTCCGCGGGCCGTTTCTCCTCTTGCAAATTATCCGCTAACTTCCCGGCACTCTCCGCAATGGAAAGCAGCTTATCAGCGTCCAGGGTCTTTTCCAGTTCATCCGCCACGCGGTCGATGATCCGGAGAAGGTCCGGGATTTCGTTTGGAAGGACAAGCCCCAGGTGTCTGCTCTGCAGCCCTGCATCCTTCATTGCGGGCAGGGCTGCGATCACAGGAATGCCGGTCTCTTCCATCACCTTTTTGGAAATATCCCCAGCAATGGAAGGGGAAATGTTATTAAGGATCACGCCCTTGATCCGCTTCTTTTCGCCGTACTCGCAAAAGCCCTTCACCAGAGGGATGATGGAATTGCTCATTCCCTTTGTATTAACAACAAGAAGGGCGGGGGTATCGGTGACGCAGCTGATCTCGTAAGAAGATCCTTCCGTTCCGGCGGCGCTGCTTCCGTCAAAAAAGCCCATGACGCCCTCAAGGATCCCAAAGTCTCTTCCCGCTAATCCCTTTTCCAGGGAACCAAGGACACCCTCCCGGCCTGCGAGGAACAGGTCCAGGTTTCTTGAGGGGATGCCCAGCACCGTCCTGTGGAACATGGGATCGATGTAATCGGGGCCGCATTTAAAGGAGGCGGGGCTGTACCCCTTCCGCAGAAGAAGCCGCAGCAGCGCGCAGGTGATCAGGGTCTTCCCGCTTCCGCTTCCCGGAGCGCATATCATGATTCGTCTGTAGGACCTTTTATCCCTCACGTTGCCCGCCTTTCCGATCGCAATTGCAGCCTCGTTATTTACTGCATTTCTCAAGTGTGATGATATAGACAGGATTGATGGCATCCGCCATATGGTACCTGCCCACTTCTTTATATCTGCTGACAAAAACCTGGATCACATCGGACCCGATCTCCGGATGTTCCTCCAAATAGTTCATGGTCTCCTGGAAGGTCTCTGCGGTAACCGCATTGACGACAACCCTTGCCTTCTCATTTTTCTCAAAGACCGTTAAGAGGATCTCCTTTAAATTCCCGCTGCTGCCCCCAACAAAAGCGTGGGTGGGTGCCGGCAGGTCCTGTAACACCTCGGGAGCGGATCCGCCTATGATCTCCATATTTTCGGCATGGAAATACTCTTTGTTCTTCCGAAGAAGTTCCAGGGCGGCCTCCTTCTTTTCAACAGAGTAGGCTTTGATCTCCGGTGCCAGGAGAGCCGCCTCCAGAGAGACGGACCCTGTTCCCGCACCGATGTCATAAAATACCGCATTCCCGGTCAGGGACAATTTCCGCATGGACAGGGCTCTGATCTCTTCCTTGGTCATGGGCACATCGCCCCGGAGGATCTCCTCATCCCGAAGACCCGCACCGAGGGCAAATCCTGCTGCCTCGGCGTTATGAACGTAAATAAGGCACCGTCCGGTCAGGTCCGCCAGTTCGGACAATTCAGGAAGCTCACCTCTTTCGGACTGCCCGGTTTCCGTGCTTCCGCTCTGCACCACAGGAGCTCCCGCCTCGCAGCAAAGGATCCGCTCCTCCGGATTCCCCAGCTCGTACCCGATGACGATCCGGTCCGCCTGGTCCTTTAACCCCACGCAGATCTCCACTGCATGCTTGCAGTTGGAGGGAAGGATGACGGTATGTTCATTACGTGCTGCGTATCCTCTTATGTTGCAGGTCCTGCCGTGGGCGCTGAGGATCTTCATATCCTCCAGCCCGATCCCCAGCTTCTTTGCAAACAGGTTCACCGAGGAAATCCCGGAGAGGATCTTCACCTTGTATCCCGCTTCTTCAAAGATCTTCGCCGCCTTTTTGGCACCGCTGCATAAACTCACATCGCCGGAAAAAAGCACCAGAGGATGCTTCATCCAGGGGTTCTCCTTTAAATATCCAAGGATCTCTTCTCCAAGGTACTTGGGAACAAGGGTCCCTTTTCCCGCAAAGCCTCCGATAACGGAAGATGCTCCGAAGATCACATCCGCCGCCACAAGTGCCCGGTCCAGTTCTCTCGTAAAGCAGTCCGGATTTCCCGGCCCGATCCCGGCAAGGACGATGATTGGCTTGGAGCTTTCCGCCTCAGCACCCCTTTCTTCGTAAGCCTCCCCGGTGAGCCGCTCAACCACTTCCGCCAGGGAATAGGCCTTCTCACTCTCGCCTATTTCCTGCCGCTCCGGATTCTTTAACACCACCGCTTTGATACCGCAGTTTTCGGCTGCCTCCAGCTTTTCATCCAGGCCTCCTGTCTTGCCGCTTTCCTTGGTGAGGATGACACCGGCTTTCGTCTCCCGGATCAGGGCTTCGTTCATCCCCGTGGAAAAAGGTCCCTGCATGGCGATGATCTGCCTGCCCTTGAGGCCTGCGTTCTCGCACTTCTTTAAACTTTCCCCATCGGGCAGTACCCTGGCGTACACTCTGGAAACATCGGATAAGCCTTCGGTGATCTTCTGCAGGTCCCTGCTGCCGGTAAGAAGAAGGATATTCCCCTCCGCCTTTTCCAACTCCGCCACCGCACTCTCTAAGTCCTCCACATAAAGGATATCCCCTGTGGCAGTCACTCCCGCATCGGTATCCCGGCGCAGTCTGATGTACTCTGCCCCCGTGGCCTCGCAGGCCTTCCGGATCTCCTTCGAGACTTCGGTAGCAAAGGGGTGGGTGGAATCCACCACGGTCAAAAAGCCTTCGCCCCGTATAAGCTCCGCGATCTGATCCGCATCCTTTCTTCCGTGGACAACGCTGTCTTCTCCGCTGTCTTTGAGGATCTGAAATCCATATTCGGTTGCTACGCTGACAACATGAGGGATCCCTGCGCCCCGAAGCGCCTCCGATAACAGTCTTCCCTCTGTGGTTCCGCCAAAAACCAGCACCTTATCCTTCACTTTGATAACCTCTCTCCGTTACCATCCGATCGCCAACCCGCTTTGAAGAGGAGTTGCCGATAAACACCGTGCAGAACATATCTGCCTGTATCTCTTTTAATCCCGAAAGGGTGGTCACCTCTTTGGCCTCCCCGGGGCGGCCGATATTCCGGGTGATGCCGCAAACCCTGTCCCCGGGAAGATCCTCCAGCAGGATATCCACCGCATGGGATAAATATCCGCTCCGGCTCTTGCTCTCCGGGTTATAGAGGACGATGACAAGATCCGCTTTCGCTGCCGCCCGAAGCCTGGCCTCGATCTTATCCATAGGCGTCAATCTGTCGCTTAAGCTGATGAGACAAAAATCGTGGATCAACGGCGCCCCAAGAAGTGCACCTCCGCTGAGGGCCGCCGTCACCCCGGGAACAACTTCCACTTCCACCTCCGGAAACTCCGCTGCCACCTCTACCGCAAGGCCCGAGAGCCCGTAAACTCCCGCATCTCCGCTGCAGACCAGGGCAACTTCAAAGCCTTCGTTTGCCTTTTCCAGAGCCAGTCGGACCCGCTTTTCTTCTCCCATCATGGGAGTCTGGATATATTCTTT
>JAFUUM010000430.1 GCA_017477805.1 Lachnospiraceae bacterium | reverse complement strand
CATCGGATTCCCGGATGGTGGAAAGACGGTGGGCGACCACAAAGCTGGTGCGGTCCTTCATCATTTCCGTAAAGGCCTTCTGGATCCTCAATTCCGTTCTGGTATCAATGGAGCTTGTTGCTTCATCCAGGATCAGCATGGGAGGCAGATCCAGCATGACGCGGGCGATGCACAAAAGCTGTTTCTGGCCTTCGGACAGTGCGCCGCCGTCCTCTCCGATGACAGTGTCATAGCCCTTGGGCAGACGCTTGATGAAACTGTGGGCATGGGCCGCTTTAGCCGCAGCCACCACTTCTTCCCTGGTGGCATCCTGCCTGCCAAACGCGATATTGTCATGGATAGTACCGGCCTGGAGCCAGGTCTCCTGCAGCACCATGCCAAAGCCGCTGCGCAGGTTCTGTCTCACAAGATCCTTTACCGGCACACCGGAAACCCGGATTTCTCCGGTATCCGCATCATAAAACCGCATGAGAAGGTTGATGAGGGTAGACTTGCCGGCACCGGTAGGTCCCACAATGGCCACCCGCTCTCCGGCCCGTACATGGAGGTTTAAGTCCTCGATCAGCGGCGTTGTCTTCACATAAGAGAAATCCACATGATCCATATCCACGGTGCCATCAAAGCCTTCCAATTTCACGGCATCTGCGGGTGCAGGCACCTCCGGTTCTTCTTCGATGAGTTCAAACAGCCGCCCGGCGCAGGCCAGAGCATTCTGGAGTTCCGTAATGACACTGCTGATCTCATTAAAAGGCTTGGTGTACTGATTGGCGTAACTAAGGAGTGCCGTCAGCTGTCCCACCGTCACCGTCCGGAAGCGGATGGCAAGAAAGGCGCCAAGGCCTGCCACGCCGGCATAGACCAGGTTATTTACAAATCTGGTCCCGGGATTTGTCAGGGAAGAAAAGAAGGTGGCCTTTAAGGATGCCTCCTGCAGTCTCCCATTGATCTCATCAAAACGCTCCTGAGCCTTCTCCTCATACCCATAGGCTTTTACCACCTGCTGCCCCTGGATCATCTCTTCCACCAGGGCGGTCTGCTCACCCCTGGTCTTGGACTGGAGCACAAACATGCTGTGGGATCTGGTGGCGATAAATCTGGCCACAAACAGGGATATGGGGGTCAGTGTTGCCACCAGGATCGTTACATAAACGTTAATACTCAGCATGAACACAAAGGTGCAGACAATGGTCATGACACCGGAAAAAAGCTGGGTAAAGCCCATGAGAAGGCCGTCCGCAAACTGATCCGCATCGGCAATGACCCGGCTTACCACATCACCGGCCGCATGACTGTCAATATAGGAGAAGGGCAGGACCTGGATCCGGTCCATAGCCTGGTTCCGAATGTCCCGTACCACATGGAAGGTGATGTGATTGTTGCACACGTTCATGATCCATTGGAGGATTGCCGTGGCCGCGATCACAAGTCCCATCTTTTTCAGGATCTGAAATAATCCGTCGACATCCACTTCTCCGGGACCGATGATGTAGTCGATGGCCCGCCCCGTGAGGATCGGCAGATACAGGGACAATCCCACGGTAACGCCTGTAAGGATCACGGACAGGAACACAAAGTAGCGGTAGTGTCCGATCTGCTTCAGGATCCTGAATATCACATTTTTTCGTTTATCCTTTTT
>JAFUUM010000429.1 GCA_017477805.1 Lachnospiraceae bacterium | reverse complement strand
GCTTGAGCGCAGCAAGATGATGAGCGAAGTAAAAGCGGATCTTACCGATATGGTGGTCTCTGCAGCCGGCAAGCTGGTGGGCACTTCCGATGTAAAGAATCAGAATGCAGATCTGTACGATCAGTTCCTCAGTAAGGCAGGTGAAAACCTTGGCGAATAAGATCGAAGAATACAGTGAAAAACTGAAAAGTCTGAAGGTCTCGTTTGGTGCTTTGCAGGAAACCCTCCTTGTCTTTGAGGACAAACAGGAAGAGATCACGGAACTTACCAATCCTTCCGTGAATCTTGCCAGAAAGCGGGATATCGTTGATGAGGTGATCCCTCAGGAAGCGAAGAATTTCGTGTTCTATCTGGCCCAGTCCGGAGAGGCGGAACTATTCCCCGAGATCGCTAAGTACTATATGCAGAGACGTGTGCAGAACGCAGATGCGCTGTCTGCACAGTTGATCTACGTGACCCCTCCGACCAAAGAACAGTTAAACGGGATCACGGACCTTCTGAGCAAAAAATACAACAAACCCGTTCTGGTGCGAAGCTTAAAGGACGAATCCATCGGCTCCGGTTTTATCATCCGCATTGGTGCAGATGAGTACGACTGGAGTGAAAAAGGCCGTCTGGATCAGCTGAAATCCCACATTGCGGAAGCCGCTGAAAGCCTGAAAGGAAAAGCGGAAAAACCGGAAGATCTCATTGCCATCTTAAAGGGCGAGATCAGTGATTTTGAGCTGGAAGCAAAAGACCGTGAGATCGGTGAAGTTATCTGGGTCGGCGACGGTATCGCAACCATCGCTGGTCTTGATCACGCAGAATACGGTGAGATCGTGATCTTTGAATGCGGTGTCCGCGGCATGGTCCAGGATATCCGCAGGGACAATATCGGTGTCATCCTGTTTGGTCAGGACCGTGAGGTTAAGGACGGTTCCCGTGTGGTCCGTACCGGCAAGACCGCAGGTATCCCCGTAGGTGATGCCTTCCTCGGAAGAGTCGTGGATGCACTGGGTGCGCCCATTGACGGCGAAGGTGAGATCAAGGCGACGGGTTATCGTCCCATTGAAAATCCCGCACCCGGTATCGTGGATCGTGAATCCGTATCCGTTCCTTTGGAGACCGGTATCTTGTCCATCGACTCCATGTTCCCCATCGGACGGGGACAGCGTGAGCTGATCATCGGTGACAGACAGACCGGTAAGACCTCCATTGCCATCGATACCATCATCAATCAGAAAGACAAAAACGTGATCTGCGTTTACGTGGCCATTGGCCAGAAGGCCTCCACCATCGCAAAACTGCGGAACACGCTGAAAAAAGAAGGCGCACTGGATTACACCATCATTGTTGCCGCTACCGCAGCAGATCCCGCACCTCTTCAGTACATCGCACCTTATGCAGGCTGTGCTCTTGCGGAAAACTTCATGTATCAGGGCAAGGACGTGCTCATCGTTTATGATGATCTGTCCAAGCACGCAGTGGCTTACCGTGCCATTTCCCTGCTGCTGGAGAGACCCCCCGGCCGTGAGGCTTATCCCGGAGACGTTTTCTATCTCCATTCCAGACTTCTGGAGCGTTCCAGCCGTCTGACACCGGAAGCCGGCGGCGGTTCCATTACGGCACTGCCCATTATCGAGACCCAGGCAGGCGATGTATCCGCATACATCCCCACCAACGTTATCTCCATTACCGACGGTCAGATCTTCCTTGAGAGCGATCTGTTCTTCTCCGGTCAGAGACCTGCCGTAAACGTAGGTCTGTCCGTATCCCGTGTAGGTGGTGCGGCCCAGAGCAAGGCCATGAAGAAGGCTGCCGGAAGTATCCGTATCGACCTGGCACAGTACAGAGAAATGGAAGTATTTACCCAGTTCTCTTCCGATCTGGATGATGAGACCAAGGCCCAGCTTGCATACGGAGCCGGCTTGATGCAGCTCTTAAAGCAGCCTCTTTGCCATCCCTTGAGCATGCCCGAGCAGGTCATCACCCTGGTTGCCGCTACCGCAAGGATCTTTGCGGATGTGAAAACCACGGAAGTGAAGCCCATGCAGATGGCCATGCTGGACTACTTTGCGGAAAAGAGAAGCGACCTGATCAACCGTCTTCGTGACGGTAAGGTCCTGACGGACGAGATCCGGGAAG
>JAFUUM010000428.1 GCA_017477805.1 Lachnospiraceae bacterium | reverse complement strand
CCTCCACAGACAGTATCTGGAAGCAGGCGCCAATATCATCCTCGCCAATACCTTCGGTGCCAACCGGTTAAAGTTCCCGGCAGACTCCGAATACCCGGTGGAAAAACTGGTGCGGCTGGGAGTGCAGAACGCGGTGGAAGAGCGGGATGCCTATCTTCGGGAACATCCGGAACGCCACGCTTTTGTGGCCCTGGATCTCGGACCCACAGGAAAGCTCCTTGCACCCATGGGAGATCTGAAATTTGAAGACGCGGTCTCTGTATACGCAGAGGTGGTACGGATCGGTGCCGAAAGCGGCGCGGACGTTATCGCCATCGAGACCATGAGCGATTCCTATGAATTAAAGGCGGCGGTTCTGGCAGCAAAAGAAAACTGCGACCTGCCGGTGCTTGCCACGGTGATCTTCGGAGAAAACGGAAAGCTCCTGACGGGAGCTGATCCCGCGGGAGTGACGGCTCTTCTGGAAGGACTCCGGGTAGATGCCCTCGGTATCAACTGCGGTTTTGGTCCCGACCAGATGGAACCCATCATCCGGAAACTCAGCGAGGAAGCATCCATTCCCCTGATCATCAATCCCAATGCGGGGCTGCCCAAGAGCACCCCGGAGGGGAAGACCTATTACGACATCGGCCCCGAAGAATTTGTCCGCCAGATGGAAGCGATCTTAAAGGACTGCCCGGGTGTTACCTATATCGGCGGCTGCTGCGGCACCATGCCGGCTCACATCGCAGCCCTGAAAAAAGCATTCGGGGAGAAAAAGACCATCCCCCTGACAAAGAAGAACAACACGGTGGTATGCTCCGGTATGCGTTCCGTGAAACTGGGCATCAAGCCCCTCATCGTGGGCGAGCGCATCAATCCCACGGGAAAGCCGAAGTTAAAAGCGGCCCTCCGGGAAGAACGGATGGAGTACATCTTAAACGAAGGCGTCTCCGAAGAAGAGCACGGCGCTCACATCCTGGATGTGAACGTGGGCCTGCCGGAGATCGACGAACCTGCCATGTTAAAGAAGACGGTGGTTGCCCTTCAGGGTGTGACACCTCTTCCCCTGCAGATCGACACCACGGATATCACCGCCATGGAAGGTGCTCTCCGGATCTACAACGGAAAGCCCATGGTGAATTCCGTTAACGGTAAGATCGAAAACATGGAAGCTGTATTCCCTCTTGTTAAGAAGTACGGTGGCACCGTGGTCTGCCTGCTGCTGGACGAAGCCGGGATCCCCACGACCTCCGAGGGAAGACTGACCATCGCAAAGCGGATCATCGAAAAGGCAGCAGAGTACGGCATCGAGAAAAAGGATCTGGTGCTGGACGGCCTTGTCATGGCGGTATCCACGGATAAGGATGCAGCGGCAACGACGCTGGAGACCGTAAGACGGATCCGGGATGAACTCCACATGTGTTCCACCCTGGGAGTATCCAACGTTTCCTTCGGACTTCCCAGAAGAGACCTGATCAATACCACCTTCTACGCAGCGGCTTTGGAAAACGGCCTCAGTGCCGGCATCATCAATCCCAATGCGGACAACATGAAGGCAGTCTATGATACCTACCTTGCCCTGCATGGTTTTGACGAGCAGTGCATGGGCTTTATCGAGAACTACGGCGAGACTGTGGCCCTTCCCGTGGCAGCCAGCAAAGAAGTGGTGGAAGCCATGAAGACCGGGGTTACTGCAACCCAGGGCGGCGGGGCAGCAGGAGCAGCTTCATCCGCTGCAGGATCAGCATCTTCCAAAGACGGGATCTCGCCCCTTCAAAACAGCATCGTCAAGGGCATGAAAGACAAGGCGGCAGCCTTTACCAAAGAAGCCTTAGAGCGGGGAGAAGACTCCCTGACGTTGATCAACGAGCAGTTGGTACCGGCCCTTGATATCGTGGGCAAAGGCTTTGAAAAGGGAACCCTGTTCCTCCCGCAGCTCCTGATGAGCGCGGAGGCGGCAAAAGCCTGCTTTGCCATGATCCGGGACAAGATGCCTCCGGGCAGTTCCGAAAAGAAAAAGGCAAAGTACATCATCGCCACCGTAAAGGGCGATATCCATGACATCGGAAAGAACATCGTGAAAGTCCTTTTGGAAAACTATTCCTACGATGTGATCGACCTTGGAAAGGATGTACCGCCGGAGGTTGTTGTTGAGACCGCCATTCGGGAGAACGTCCACATGATCGGCTTAAGCGCCCTGATGACCACAACAGTGGCCAGCATGGCGGACACCATCAAGGCCCTTCGGGAAGCCGGCGTAGATGCCTACGTTATGGTGGGCGGTGCGGTGCTCAATCAGGAATATGCAGACATGATCGGTGCGGATGCTTACTGCGCCGATGCAATGGAAACGGTAAGGACTGCGGATGCGTATCTGGCAGAGCACCCGGAGATCGGTTTATAAAAACATGGAAGAGTTTCCCATTAAAATTCAGGAGGAATGAAAATGGCAAAGAAAGTTCAGAAAGCGAATATCTATGTAGACCGCAACATCGAAGTGGGACAGGTAGATAAGAGGATCTTCGGTTCCTTTATCGAGCACCTGGGCAGAGCGGTTTATGAGGGCATTTATCAGCCCGGCAACAAGTTTGCGGACAAGAACGGTTTCAGAAAAGATACCCTGAAACTGATCCAGGAGATCGGTGTTCCCGTGGTACGTTACCCCGGTGGTAACTTCGTATCCGGCTTCCACTGGGAAGACAGCGTAGGCCCCGTAGCAAAGAGACCTCACCGCATCGATCCCGCATGGGGCGTCATCGAGACCAACGAGTTCGGTCTCCACGAATTTGAAAAGTGGGCAAAGCTTGCAAAGACCGACACCATGTATGCCATCAACCTTGGCACCAGAGGCATCGAGGATGCCAAGAACGTCATCGAGTACACCAACATCAAGGGCGGTACCTACTACAGTGATATGCGTATCAAGAACGGCGCCAAGGATCCTTTCAACATCAAACTCTGGTGCCAGGGCAACGAGATGGACGGCCCCTGGCAGATGGGTCACCTCACCATGCAGGAGTATGCCCGTATAGCAAACGAAGCAGGTAAAAT
The DNA here is from genome assembly GCA_017477805.1 of Lachnospiraceae bacterium. Classification (GTDB taxonomy): domain Bacteria; phylum Bacillota; class Clostridia; order Lachnospirales; family Lachnospiraceae; genus SIG336. Next base: position 1,843 of record JAFUUM010000428.1, on the reverse strand, counting down.
GATGAAGTGGATCGACCCCGGCATCGAACTGGTGGCCTGCGGATCCTCCAACCTGGATATGCCTACCTTCGGTAAGTGGGAAGCAACCGTTCTCGAAGAGGGTTATGACACCATCGATTACGTATCCCTGCATCAGTACTACGGTCCCGACCACAACGACTGGGCTGACTTCCTTGCAAAGAGCGTTCACATGGACAACTTCATCAATGCCGTTGTTTCCGTCTGTGATTACGTAAAGGCCGTGAAGCATTCCAAGAAGCAGATCAACCTCTCCTTCGATGAGTGGAATGTTTGGTATCACTCCAACGAGCAGGATAAGAAGCTGGAGAAATGGACTACCCATCCTCATCAGCTGGAAGATGTTTACAACTTCGCAGATACTTTGCTTGTCGGTTCCATGATGATCACTCTTCTGCGCCATGCAGACCGTGTGAAGATCGCATGCCTTGCTCAGCTTGTCAACGTCATCGCACCCATCATGACCTCTGATACCGGTGCATGGAGACAGACCATCTTCTTCCCTTACATGCAGGCAAGCAAATACGGCAGAGGCGCTGTCCTCAATACCGTTGTAAAGTCTGCGGGTTATGAGTCCAAGTACGGCTTTGCTCCCTACATCGACAGCGTTGTGATCAAGGACGAGGAAGCAGAGACTCTGACTGTTTTTGCCGTAAACAAGAACATGGATGACGATTTCGAGATCTCTCTGGATCTTCGTCAGTTCGAAGGTTACAAAGTCATCGAGCATCAGGTCGTTACCCATAAGGACTTAGAGGCAGTCAACACTGAGAAGAAACCCGAAAACGTGAAGAGCGTGGCAGTGAAGAACTCCAAGATCACCAAGGGGGAGTTAAAGAGCATCCTGCCTGCCAAGAGCTGGAACATGATCCGTCTGGGCAAATAAGATGAAGATCAAAGAAGAATGGAACATTTATCCTCCCTTTCGGAAATGGTTTTCGAAAGGAGAGGTGTATATCCTGTCGGATCCGCATTTTGCGGATCCGGACAGGCTTTCCATGGATCCGGCCTGGATCAGCCCCGAAGAACAGCTTCGGATCCTGAATGAGACCATGGGAGAAGAGGATACCTTTATCTGTCTCGGAGATGTGGGGGATTTATCCTACGCAGAAAAGATCCGGGCAGGCTATAAGGTCCTTTTGATGGGAAACCACGATGAACCGGAAAAGATGGAAGCGTACCGGAATGTCTTTGACGAAGTATATTCCGGGCCCCTCCTGATCAGTGAGCATTTGATGTTAAGCCATGAGCCGGTTTATCGCCTGCCCTGGCTTTTTGCGTTGCACGGACATTTACACAGTAAAAATCCGAGCCCGCGGGAAGGGGAAAATCACGTGAACCTGGCGGCCAACGTGTGGGGGTATCATCCTGCGAAACTCTCGGATTTCCTTGACCGGATGGTGGAAAAGGATTTTCCTTCCGTGCATGTTTGTCTGAAAGATCAGTGACAACTGCACTTTTTTGTAAAAAGTGTTAGAATATAGAATTGGAAATACGTGTGAAAAGAGGATTTTTTACTATGAAGAAAAACGTTTTGCTCTGTCTCGGACTGGCGCTGCTCACCATGGCAGCAGGCTGCGGGACAAGAAACGCAAAAATAGATGAGATCACCGTTCAGGCGGATACCGTCCTGCGGATCGGGATCTCCACAAGTGCCGAGGATGCAAGAGCCATCGCGGCAGATCAGTTTGCGGAGGAGATCTACGAAAAGAGCGGAGGCACCATCGGAGCCCAGGTATTCCCCGGGGGACAGCTGGGGGCTGACGATGTTCTCGTAAATTCTCTGGCAGAGGATCGGGGCACGGTGGATATCGTGATCACGGAT
>JAFUUM010000427.1 GCA_017477805.1 Lachnospiraceae bacterium | reverse complement strand
TAACGGAGGAAAACCATCCATGCAGTTTTTTCATCATAACAAAAGAGCCGTACGTATCGTTTCCGGCGTGATCATCGCTTTTCTCGTGATCGCAATGGTGGCTTCCGTATTGGTATATTTAGTATAAGTTCAATTCATTCAGAAATCTACAGGAAATGGCAATAAACCGGGAGGCATCCATGTTTCGGGAACTCAAAAAAACAGTCTTCATAGCAGCTGCCGTTGTCACAGCGGCACTCCTTTTGCCCCTGACCGCGGAGGCAAAGGATAAGGTCATCGGAGAAGGGGTCTACATCGGTCACATCAACGTGTCCGGTATGACAACAACTCAGGCACAGGGCGCAGTAAACGCTTTTGTAAGTGACCTTGGATCCCAGAACATAACCCTGGTGGGTGTTGACGGAAACACCGTGGAAACAAATGCCTCCGTACTGGGACTTCGCTGGGAGAACCCGGAAGTCATCATGCAGGCGGGAGAACTCGGAAAGAACGGCAACGTTGTTCAGCGTTACAAAGAACTTCATGCACTGAAGATCAACAACAGAAATTATGACTTGCAGCTGGCTATGGATCCCGAACAGATCCGGACCCTGCTTACCGATACATGCTCCGTTTACGATCGTCCTGCCATCAATGCGACGTTAAACCGCGTGAACGGTGAGTTCGTTATTGAAGAGGGACAGGTTGGATATGCCCTGAACATTGAGGACTCTGTCAATAAGATCGTCAATACCGTATGCAACAGCACTTCTGCTTCTCCAATGAGCGTCGAGCTTACCATTGCGGAAGAAAAGCCTCAGGGAGATGCCGAGACTCTGGCCATGGTAAAAGATGTGCTGGGTACTTACACCACCAGCTATGGCAGCAGCACTACAGACCGTGCCAAGAACATCGCAAACGGTTGTAAACTCGTGAACGGATACACCCTGTATCCCGGCGAGAGCATTTCCATCATCGATAAATTATCGCCCTTTACTTCCGAGAACGGCTACTTTGCAGCCGGTTCTTACTTAAACGGACAGGTTGTGGACAGTATCGGTGGCGGTATCTGCCAGGTTTCCACCACTCTGTACAATGCAGTCCTTCGTGCGGAACTTCAGGTAGACCAGAGATATAACCACTCCATGGTGGTTTCCTATGTGGATCCTTCCGAGGATGCGGCCATTGCATCCAGCAGCGGTAAGGACTTTATCTTCACCAACAGCTCCGAATACCCCATCTACATTGAGGGTTACACCGGCGGAGCGAAGATCACCTTTAACATCTACGGTGTGGAAACAAGACCCGCGGATCGTCAGGTCAGCTTTGAGAGCGTGATCTTATCCACTACCGTTCCCCCTACAGACACCATTATCCAGGACCCTGCACAGCCCATCGGATACTGCGTGGTCAATCAGGGCGTGCATATCGGCTATCAGGCACAGCTTTGGAAGACCGTAAAAGAAGGCGGTGTCGTGGTCAGCAAGGAACAGGTTAACAGCAGTACCTATAAGGCCGTGGGCCGTACCGTTACCGTTGGTGTCGCAACAACGGATCCCAATGCCTATGCCCAGATGCAGGCAGCCATCGCCACCGGATCCTACGATACCGTAAAGGCCGTGGCAGCAGCGCTGACGGCAGCTCCTGTGGTCATCAACGATGGAACTACTCCCGTGATCGATGACGCACCCCAGCAAACGGCAGGAGACGGAACAGCAGTTACGCCCTGAGATTAGAAAATTGTAGAAAAAGCGCCCAAAATGAGCTCATTTTGGGCGTTTCCCATATGTGGATGCAGTGAAAGGATTGTCACATGGAAATAGTCATGATCGGATATGCGGGGCTCGCTGAGGGCCTTCGGATGATCCGGGAGAATAAAGACCAATTAAGAAAACGATATGCAGAAGGATACCTCCGGGAGATGCTGGAGGATGAAGAGATCCTGAGGCAGATGAAAGAACAGGTAGATGGTCTTTTGGAAACCTCGGATGTACGGCTTCGAAATCCCGGTGATCAAGCAGGAGAAGAGGAAGAGCGTGGCCTGGAAGAGGGAATGCTCGTGGAGCTGACGGATGGCCTCTATGCAGCCCTCTGGAACCTTGGAGAGATGGGTAAATGCGGACTTACCGTGGAACTCTCCGCCATCCCCCTCCGTCAGGGAACCGTGGAAGTCTGCAACGAGCTTGATGTGAATCCTTACGAGATCCCGTCGCCGGGAAGTTTCCTGTATCTGTCGTCAAATGGATATCGGAAAGCGTTGGAATTTAAGGAAGCGGGCATCCCCGCATTCCTCATCGGGACCACAACAGCTGAGAAGGCCAGAGTGATCACCCGCGGGGAAGAGAAGCGATATATGGATAAGATAAGGCCGGAGAAATGATCTCCGGCCTCAGACTGGAGACAAACCGGTTTTGGTATTCAATCCAAAACCGGTTTTCTTTGTTCTGCGCCGTTATGCAAGAGCAGCATAAGAAAGGTGCAGGAAAGACTCTTGTACCAGCCTGTTTTTACCTTCATTCTTGCCAGTT
>JAFUUM010000426.1 GCA_017477805.1 Lachnospiraceae bacterium | reverse complement strand
ATCGCCTTTCTTTACACCGGGAACAAAGAGTTCAAAGATACCGCTCTTATCAAGGCGCTGCATCTGATGGACACGGCCGTCCCATTCGTTAAAGTCACCAACTACGGAAACCCGCATGGCTACAGGTGCCCAGATGGTAAACTCACAGCCGCTGATCCCTTCACGAACGCAGGGATGCGCCCCGAATTTATCCTGAATGGTCTCATGGATCCCGGCGTGGAAACATTGCATATCTTCAAGCGTCAGTTTCGGCTGAAAACGATACGCATCATCCACGACAGTAGAATGACCGTCGGGATAAGTTACCTCATAACGATAGTTTTTGATCTTTGTATAGGGCATGGCAGCCGCAAAAAAGCCTTCCTCGTCCGCCATTTCCATTTTGATCATCTTATCTTCGTCAGGCAGCAGCAAAGATACACTCTTTGCCCCGGGACGAAAAGTCTGGAACAGCAGGGTCTTTCCCAGTTTGTGCATGCCCAGGATATCCGCCGGATGATCCTCCTCCGCATAAATGATGCCCTCGATCACGGGCCAGTTCATCAGGCGATACAGTTTGTCAGTCATATTCCCCTCCAAAAACCTCTATTTTTCAATCTCATGCAAGAATAACCCACTCCTGAGTTTGGGTTCAAACCAGGTGGATTTCGGTGGCATGAGAAGCCCGGCATCCGCTACGGAAAACAGTTCCGTAATGGATGTGGGATAAAGCGCAAAGGCACAGACACATTCGGTCTTACAGCGTTTTTCCAGTTCCTTCAAGCCACGGATACCGCCCACAAAATCGATGTTCGGATCCGTTTTTGGATCATCAATGCCAAAGAACGGTGATAAAACACGGTCCTGCAAGATCGAAACATCCAGGCTCTTCACCGGATCTTTGCGACCACGGCCACGGTACTTTAATCTATACCAGGTGCCTTGAAGATACAGTGCGTATTCTCCCTTCTTAGCGGGCTTGATGAGTGCTTCGTTTTCTTTTTTCTTTGCAGAGATCCCCTTCTCAAAAGAGGTGATCACAAAATCCTTCTCAAGGAATGCAAGAAGATCTTCGGCAGTATGTTTTCCAAAGTTTTTCAGCACCCGGTTATAATCCATGATCATCAGTTCCTCTTCTTCAAAGAGGACTGCCAGAAAGGTATTAAACTCTTCCATTCCCGTATATCCGGGATGCTCTTCTCTACGCATCTGCCCCACTTTTACAGCGGAGGCACAGCGGTGATGCCCGTCAGCGATATAACAGGAATCCATCTGCCGGAAGGCTCTCCGAAGGTGCTTTTGCTCTTCCGGATCACGGATGGCCCATACGGTATGACGGACGCCGTCTTCTGCAACAAAATCATACAAAGGCTTTTTCGTGACCGCCTTGTCCATGATCCCGTGAAGGATCTCATTTTTTCTGTAAGCAAGAAAGATGGGGCCGGTCTGCATGCTGGTCACATCAATATGACGGATCCTGTCTTTTTCTTTCTCGGCTCTTGTGTTCTCGTGTTTTTTGACCACACCGTTTTCGTAATCATCAATGGAAACGCAGCCCACAAAGCCTCTTTGAGTCCTGCCGTTCATGCACAGAGAATAGACGTAATAACAGGGGTACTCTTCCATAATGAAGTCCCCGTTTTTGATCTTTTCCCGGATCAGATCCCTTGCCTTCTCATAAACCTTCTTTGCATAGATGTTTACGGAAGAAGGGAAATTTGTTTCCGCCCTGTCGATGGCAAGAAAGGAATCCGGATTCTTTTTCACAACAGCGCCTGCTTCCCTGCGATCATAGACATCATAAGGAAGTGCCGCGATGGCGGATGCTTTTTCGGGTTTTGGCCGGATTGCCCGGAACATTCTGATATCTGCCACTTTTTTCCTCTTTCTTTACAAAAGAACGGGTTTTGCCGATCCGCCCTGAAGCAGAAGACAAAACCCGGACTTATCAGTCATGTAAAAACTTATTTTACAACACGTACACGGATCACACCGTCAATGCTGCGAAGCTTATCAAGGACATCATCATCCGCTCTGGAGTCAAGATCCAGCATGGTGTAAGCGTATTCACCCTTGGACTTACTGTTCATGTCGGAAATGTTGATCCCTGCATCACCCATGACGGAAGTAAATTTGGTGATCATGTTGGCGATGTTTTTGTGATAAATTGTGATACGGCTTTCCTTGACACAGATACCCATCTCACAGTTGGGATAGTTCACTGCGTTGACGATATTACCGTTTTCTAAGTAATTCATCAATTCCTGAACGGCCATCTTTGCACAGTTATCCTCCGACTCTTCCGTGGAAGCGCCAAGGTGAGGAATGACAATCACGCCATCCTGGCCTGCAACCGTAGGATTCGGGAAATCCGTTACGTATTTCCTAATCTTACCGGAACGGATACCTGCGATGACAGCCTGCTCATCCATCAGGATGTCTCTTGCAAAGTTTAAGAGAATAACGCCTCTCTTCATCTTTGCAACGGCTTCTGCACCCACCATCCCCTTTGTGGAATCCATCAGGGGTACGTGAATGGTGATGATATCGCAATATTCATAGATATCATCCACGTT
>JAFUUM010000425.1 GCA_017477805.1 Lachnospiraceae bacterium | reverse complement strand
GCCTCCGCCGGTGGAGACACCCTCTTCCATCAGGATCTTTAACCCCTCATCCTGCCCTACGGTGCAGACCACAAAAAGATCGGAATGGGTACGGATGGCATCGATGATCTGGGTCTCGTCAGCATCGGAGACTTCTCTTCCCTCAATGGCAAGTGCGATCTGCTTCTTTCCGAAGAATTCTCTGGAAGTGTAGAATTTCTCGTTGATCTCCGAGATGATGTCATTCATATCCGCTTCCGGATTTAACTGGAGTTTTAATCCTTTCGGATAGCTTTTGATCTTAACAGCTTCTTTCATGATTTTCCCCTCACATACATTAGTCGTTATTGACACCCACGGCGGTGGCACTTGTGGTGGCCTTACCCGTCAGGATATTCTCTTCCTCATCCAGCTTGTAGTAATAGGAGTACATATCCTTTGCAGCCTGAGCCGCATAGTCGGATGAATAACCAAAAGCGATCCTGGCTGCCACGGCGATCTCGGGATCGTCATAGGGGGCATAGGATACAAACAGAGCGTGGTTCGGGTGGCTGGTGGACTGCTGCGCCGTACCGGTCTTACCTGCGATTGCAATGGACATATCATCAAAATATGCCTTACTCTGCACCATTCTCCGCATTCCCGCATGGATATTGTTCCAAAATGCAGCCGGCATTTCGATGGTGTTCCGGATCTCCGCCTGGTTATCCCAAAGCAGGTTGTTGTGATAATCCGTCACCTTGTCGATGACCGTCAGGTTATAACAGGTCCCGCTGTTTGCCACGGCAGTCACATATCTTGCAAGAGATATGGTGGTGTAGTTGTTGGTACCCTGACCGATGGCGGAACGGACTACGTCGAAGTCGGAAACCTGAGGCGTCGTCTCTTCGATCTCAACCCCACTCTTTTCGGAAAGGCCGTAAAGATCCGCATAGACTGCCAGTTTCTGGATACCGGCATCACTGTTAAAGGCACCGTTCTCATCGGTTCCCAGGCGGTAACCAACTTCATAAAAGAACACGTTACAAGAGTTCTGAATAGCTCCCGCAACACTCAGGGAACCGTGGCCGCCGGGGTAGATCCAGCATCTGGGCATCAGCGTATCTTTTTCAAAGATACCGTGACAACTGATGGTGGAGGATGTTGTGATGACACCTTCCATCAGACCTGCCGTTGCGGATACCATCTTAAAGGTGGAACCCGGTGCCGTTCTCTCCTGGGTGGCGTAGTTATAAAGAGGTCTTGATCTATCATTCTGCAGGGATGCAAAATAAGCGGCATCCACGGAATTGGCCATCTTATTGGAGTCGTAACTGGGATAGGAAACACAGGCCAGTACATCTCCCGTTTTCACATCGGTGATGACCATGGATCCGGTACAGGGTTCCAGTGCAAGCTGAGCCGGTGTGATATCCAGGTTGGTGATAAGGTTCACCATGAACTGGTAAGCCGTAGTCTTGCCGTTATACAGACTCTCTGATGCGGATGCACTGACGGACACAACATGCTGCTCGATGAGCATCTGACAGATCTCGCGGCCTGTAAGTTTATCGTTCTTGATCATGAACCGATAGATCTTTTTATCAAAGTCGGAATCGTTCTCGATCCTCGAAATGGAATAATCCACAAGCTTCGAGAAGATCTCGTCGGAATCCGCATATTTCATGTCCATATCCAATTTCGTCACATCGATCCAGTCGGAAGCGATACAGTGCTTAAGATATTCCGAAAGGGAAATGGTCTCGTCCCGTTTCCACGCCAGGTATGTTGTATCCGTGGTGTCGATCTTGCTGCTCATAAGGACATTGTTGGAGGTCAGCACCGAGATCACATAGAGCTGATATGCCTGATATTCCGTAGCCAGTTTGTTATACACCGTATGGGTGTTCATCAGTTCTTCCCGAACGCCGGAAAGTACTTCTTCTTTCCGGATCAGGAATTTTTCATAAACGGCTTTTTCCGTATCCCCGGCGGATTTCGTAGCAAAATGAGCGATATCCAGTACATTGTTTTCGATCATGGCAATGTAGGTATCGTAAATGGGGATGATGATGGAGGATGCTCCGGAATTGGCGGAAGCCTTATATTCCTTCACATTCTGGAGTTTCGATACCACGATACCGGCGATCTTCTGCTCCAGGATGTTATAAGCCGCCTTCTGCAGTTCCGCATCGATGGTCAGGTACACGTTGTTGCCGGCCACGGAAGCCACATAATCCGAGGAATCGATCTGTTTACCGGTATTGTCCACGTAAAGGATCTGGGATCCCTTTGTACCGCGAAGAACGCTCTCCATGGAAGACTCGATGCCCGCAAGACCGATCTGATCATTGAGGGAATAGGTGGGATCCGTCTGTCTGTAGGTAGATAAACGGTCCGATGAGATCTTACCGGTATAGCCGATGATCTGGCTGAAATACACGGCATCGATATATTTCCGGATGGTGTCCTCGGCAACGTTTACGCCGTCGAGTTCACTCTTGTTCTCACTGATCACAGCCACCGTCTTCTCGTTCACATTGGTGGCGATGGTGGTGGCGATGTACTTCTGATAACTGTTTGCGCTCATGGCATAACGCACGGTAATGATCTTTAAGATCTCGGATTTCGTGTAGCCAGCGCCAACATCCAACCGAAGTGCATTTCCCTCATCGTAGTAATAGGTGCCCACACCGTATTTCTGGGTGGAACAGAGATAGTTCATCACGTCTTCCGCAGAGGCGTTTTTCTCTCGGACGGAAAGATCGTTCACGTTGGAATGGCCGTAAACATCCGCCAGGAACCGAAGGAGCGCATTATCGGAAACGTTGTATTTATAGTTTCCGCCGGCATCCAATATGATACCGAAATCACTGTCCACCTGATCACCACTCTTCTCGATGAGTTTGATGGTCTGGTAGATGGTGTTGTTCAGATCCCGGTTTTTGGTCCTGCCGGATTCGTAAACATCTTCGATGGTAACGGAGTAAGCCAGTTCATTGTAAGCCAGGAGTTTGTTGTTCCTGTCGTAGATATTCCCCCGGGTGGCCGGAATGGAGATCTCCTTTTGGATCGTCAGCTGGAAATTTTCAAGATACTCTTCACCATGCACGATCTGCAGATCAAAGATCTTCCAGATCAGGGCCCCGCTGCAGATCACCGCCAGGATCATCAACACAAATTCTCTGGTCAATATGACATTTAGGATTTTATCTTTGATCTGATCAAACAAAGTCTTTGATGCCTCTCTCCCGGGCAGATAACCGCTTGTGGATCAGCAAAAGCAGCGGATACAAAAGCACGCTGATGAGGATGGTATAGACCGCCTCGGGAACAATGATCTTCATGAAATAATAGGGGAGCTCAAATTTGCCCTGCAGGAGGTACAGCGCGATATAGCAAAACATGCCGTAAGTGATATCGCTCAAAAAGATCAGGAACAGGGGCAGTTTGATGTCCTCCGGATAAAAGATGCGGGAAAACTTCCCGTCAAGAAAGCCGATATACATGTAAAAAAGCCCGTATAGGCCGATATAATCACCAAAAAAGATATCCACCAACAGGCCGCACACAAGTCCGGTAAACAGCCCTGCGGTATCACCCATCATGAAACCGCAGGAAGCCGTTACGATCAACAGCAGGTTGGGACTGATGCCGCCCAGACTCAGCCATTTAAAGACCGTACATTGTAATAAAAAACATATGAAAATGAGTAAAAATTCGGTAAGTGCTCTTCGCATTATCCTACGGGGCGATGATCAACCGTCCTGTCCTTCCTCCACTGTCTGTTTGAGCTGTTTGATCACAAGCACCTCGTTCAGATGCATGAAATCCACAGCAGGTGTAAGATAACCGGATTTTGTCAGGTTATTGGAATCCGTATTCAGAACGGAAATATAACCGATGAGGATACCGGGCAGGTACTTATCGGAAATGTGGCTGGTAACGATCTTATCGCCCTCCACCACTTCATTGTTCTTGTCATTCAGCTTACTGAACTCGATGACACCTTCCGCATAATTCTCCAGGCCTCCGTCAACAACCAGGTTATCGGATGTTGATAAGACCATGCCGGATACGGAACTGTTATCGCTGATGATGGAGGAAACCTTTGCCCAGTGTGCCCCCACGGTAACGATACGTCCCACAAGTCCGCTGCCTGCGATCACGTTCATGTCTACGGCAAGGCCGTCTTCACTGCCCTTGTTGATCACAAAGGAGTGATACCAGTTTCCCGCATCCTTGGAGATCACCTTGGCTCCCACGGTCTGATACTGGGAATACTCTTCATCCAGCTCGTAAAGTCTGCGAAGGGTGGAAAGCTCGAATTTATCCTGTTGCAGATTGGTATTTTCGGTGGTCAGTTCATCCACCTTTGCCTTTAATTCCCGGTTTTCTTCAAGGAGTTCGGAAATATCACGGAAATGATCCTCCATATCCCCAAAGTAAGCTCCGGCGTTACTGATGCCCTCCTGAAAGGGGATCACCGCAAAGCCCGCCACATTGGCCACGGCGTTACCGAAACCGGATGTGGTATAGGTGACGATGAGGAGCGCAACGCAAAGGATGGAACACAAAAGCAGGATATATTTACTTGGAATTGTAAATTTCTCCCCTTTGGGTTTTACTAAAGGACTCATACACCTGCCATTCCTTCAAATGCAGTGGCAACCGATTTGTAGTTGTCGTCATTGATGATGGTCTGAAGGCCAAGGGCAACACTCTTAATGGGTTCTGCCGCAACATTGACCTGAAGACCGGTACCGTTGCTGACAAGTTCGGCAAAATGGCTTACCTGAGATGCGCCGCCGGTCAGATAAATACCGTGACGATAGATATCCGCACCCAGTTCCGGCGGAGTTCTCTCCAGGATCAGTTTGATGTTATCGATAATGTTGTTGATATTCTCTCTGAGACAGTCATTCACAAGATCCACGGACACTTCACGCTTTACGGGAAGACCGGATCTTACGGCCCGGCCGTAAACAACGGCTTTCTTATTCTCCCGCTCTAAGTTATCCAGATCCATCTTAATGCTCTCGGCTGTCTTTTCGCCGATAAAGAGTTCGTATTCTTTTCTCACGGCAGCACGGATGGACTCGTCAAATCTGGCACCGCCCATCTTGATCAGTCTGCTGAGGACAACACCGCCAAGAGACAGGATGGAAATTTCAGTGGTCTCATATCCCACATCCACAACCATAACACCCTGAGAGTTCTTTACATCGATCTCCAGGCCAAGACCGTCGGCAACGGCTTTCCAGACGCCGTAGACTTTTCTGGCTTTCAGATCAGAACTCTTTAACAGATCCAGGAATGCTCTCTTTTCCACGTCAGTGATATCAAAGGGCACGGAAATGTAGAAATCGGAGTTCTTGGGCAGGGTTTTGCTGATGTCGGTGACAAAATACCGGATCAGCGTCTGCATATTCTGGATATCCGCGATGACACCGCAGTTTAAGGGATAAGAGATCTGAATGTTGCTGGGAGCCTTTTCATACATCTCGTATGCGGAATCTCCGTATGCGAACAGATTCTTTTTATTCTCGATGGCGATCATGTTCTTTTCGACCAGGATCTGATTCTCGTTTTTGCTGTAGATCTTGATGTTATTGGTACCGAGATCGATACCGAATACGTTTGTAGACACTGTTTTGCCCCTTCCTAAAAATATCCTTGTTTTTTCATACTGACATACCGGCCGTCGCCGATGATCAGGTGGTCCACGAATTCAATGCCTAAGAGTTCACCGCAGCGCACAAGTCTTGATGTGATCTGAATATCCGCCTCACTGGGCTCCGGATCTCCCGCGGGATGATTGTGGATGAGGATGGTCCTCACCGCAGATCCCCGAAGGGCTTCCGAAAAGATATCCCGGGGTGAAAGCACCGATGTGGAGGCAGTCCCCACGGAGATCAGGACTTCCCGGATCAGCCGGAGACGATTATCGAGGAGAAGCAGGATCACCCGCTCTCTGGGCAGATGACGAAGCTGCTCCATATAGGCCCCTGCCACCTTTTCGGGATCATCACACAAAAGCCTTGTTTTCTCAGGCGATGAAAGCCTTGCCGACAATTCCAGCATACACTTAAGCCGGACTGCCTTTACTTCTCCGATCCCCGGATAATCCATGAGCTCGGATACCGTCAGGGAACGAAGTCCCTGCAGGGTCTGTTCTTTTTCTCCGATGCCCTTTAACAGTTTTTCGGCGATCTCCGTTGCGGAGAACTCCTTTGTACCTGTGCGGATGAGGATTGCAAGGATCTCTGCATCCGAAAGTGCTTCGGGACCAAAGGTCAAAAACTTCTCATAGGGTTTCATAACGCTTACCTCCAAAGAGTCTCTCCGGGCGTCAGAAACCTAGGCGTTGACAATAAATTTTACCACAAAAAAGCCTTTTTATGCAAGGCTCACAAGCCCTTCGTCCACCATCTGCTGAAGGGATTTCAGAATACCAAACTTCCCATGCTGCCAGG
>JAFUUM010000424.1 GCA_017477805.1 Lachnospiraceae bacterium | reverse complement strand
TCCCAGAACAACTTAAACAACATCATTTACGTCAATCTTCCCGCCGGAAAATATGTCTTCCATCTGGCGATCCTGGACAGTGCCGGTGAAAAGATCCTGGAAGAGAGAAAGTTTGATCTCATCAAGGAAGGTGAGTTCTACGAGCAGCGTGGTTTCCTTGCATACATGATGATCCTCCTGTCCCTGATCCTTATCTGGTTTACCTGGTTTGTTGTACAAAGGATCATCAACCAGCAGCAGATCAAGTTGAATATGGCTAACGAGACCGTTGCCGCTATCGCAAACGCAGTCGATGCCAAGGATGTGCGAACCAATCAGCACTCCGCCCGTGTTGCAGAGTACTCCACTCTCATCGCAAGAGAAATGGAATGCTTCCCCTGGTGGCAGCGCCGTAAGGCTCTATCCAACCTTAATAAAGCCGCGAGGATGCACGACATCGGAAAGATCGGTGTTCCCGATCGCGTTCTGAACAAAGTCGGACGTCTCGATGACGATGAATATGCCATGATGAAATCCCACGTAACAAGGGGTGCCGAGATCTTAAAGGACTTCACCCTTGTAGAACATGTCGAAGAAGGAACCAGATATCACCACGAGCGCTATGATGGCAAAGGCTATCCGGCCGGTCTGAAGGGGGATGAGATCCCGCTGTTTGCAAGGATCATCTCCGTGGCGGATGCCTTTGATGCCATGACCTCAAACCGAGTTTATCGTAATCACATGGATACCGATTACGTCATGACGGAAATGAAACGAGGCCGTGGAACACAGTTCGATCCCGATGCTCTGGATGCCTTCCTTCGTCTCGTGGACAAGAAGGAGATCGATCTGGAGAAGATCTACGCCGAGAAACGGGCCGAGATCCAGCATGCGGACCAAGAAGCCCAGGCAGAGCTTAAACGCCGCGTGGAAGAAGATAAAAAGATCCAGGAAACCGAGATAAAGGACGAAAAGAAAGATGCTTCCGGGGATGAGAAAGGAGGAGAGGCATGAAACGAGTATATATCATAACCGCTCTGACCTGCCTGGTCCTTTTGGGCGTTCTCGCGACCGCATTTAAGCTTTCCACCTCCGCTTCTTCACAGGGCAGCATAAAGATCGGCTTTATATACGACAATGACGAAAGCACACCTTATACCTATAACTTCTCTCTTGCCAAAGATGAGCTTGAGAAAAAATATGGGGAACAGGTAGAGATCATGACCTGCAGTAATGTCCTCGACGATGAGATGGAAGAACCCCTGCGGGAACTTGCTGAAGAAGGCTGCGGTATCATCTTCTTTAACGGCTACAGTGACCTTGTTGTAAAACTGGCTCCCGAATATCCGAACATCCAGTTCTGCCAAACCTCCTACATGGATATGTACGGACAAAAGGTTCCGGCCAACTACCACACTTTCAAAGGTGAAGCATATCAAGGCCGCTACGTCAGCGGTATCGCCGCCGGCATGAAGATCAAGCAGATGATCTCAGAAGGCGTGATCACGAGCGATCAGACCCTTGTAGGCTTTGTTGCGGCTTTTCCTACATCGGAAGTGATCTCCGGTTATACCTCGTTTTATCTGGGTGTCAGAAGCGTATGCCCGTCGGCGAC
>JAFUUM010000423.1 GCA_017477805.1 Lachnospiraceae bacterium | reverse complement strand
TATCAATTTGGTAAATGATACTCTGAAAAGAGCAAAGAAAGCCATTCGAAATTCAAGCAAGGAGGATCAGGAACTATATCTTTCATTCCAGAATGTTCTTTATTTGACCAAGGATCTTTTCGGGGAGAACCTGAATGAGGAATTCGGACAAGATCTGATCCATGCGACGGAAAGCTGGCTCTTTGATCTTTATAACGCCGATACAGACAAGAATAAAACTGAGTTTTCGAGGCTTCTCAGTTATGAGGACTTCCGTAGCGTGACATATGTTACGAAAAGCAAGCTTTCGGATGCGCCGGTGAAGCCAATCTATCAGGAGATTGTAAATAACCATATAGAATTTGAAAATGAGGTGAGGGAAAATAAAAGGGAAAAAGGTATCAAAGAAGGTTTGAAAACGGATGAAGAGATCCTGCTGGAAGCCCATGGGCTTGCACAAAAAAGGATCGAGCGGATGAAAGACACCTTTTGTTTATCGTTCCAGAATATGCTGAAAGAGAATCAGAAGCTGTTTTCGAGCGAAAAACAGAGGATGAAGACAGGACAAAGAAACAGCTTTGGACAGACGGCGGCCGGGTCGGACGCGGACAATTTGTACCATTTCATAGAGGAAAAACTTGGAGAGGGAAAGGCTCTGACCACACACAGCCAGGCCGGGAAATGGTTTGAAAGAAGATCCCGGCTTAGGGATAAGGAACAGGCAGGGTTTAACGGAGAAAAAGGAAGTCTTGGTATATACGGGTCACATGACTATGCCATCCTTGGAGTAAGACCCCGTGGGGACAGACGATATGTCATGCTCCGAAATCCCTGGGGACAAGGGATTCGGGAATATTATCTGGAACCGGGAAGTACATATGTTCTGGAGAAGGCAAATTATGATGACATTTCAACCCATGGAATTTTCCTGGTGGACATCAATAATTTTAACGAATACTTCGGTACTGTTATCGCCATCTGACCCCGGAGAATGCTATTTTTACGGTACACTGGACAATGCAGAGATCGTATGATACGGTAACCATCGGAAAAATAAGACAAACAGGAGAATAATAAATGGTAAATGATTACGGACTCATCAGTTTAAAGCACAACATCATGGAGCGGGTATGCCGCCTTGCATGGGAAAACAAGTTGGATGAGGAGCATGTGGAGAAGCTGGTCTATGACATTATCCCCGGCCCGAAGCCCGAGTACCGGTGCTGTGTGTACAAGGAGAGGGAGATCGTAAGACAGAGGATCCGACTGGCAAGTGGTGAGAACACCATGGCAAACGCAGGCTCCAAAAACGTGGTACAGGTGATCCAGGCTGCCTGCGACGAGTGCCCCATTTCCGCCTATTCCGTAACCGATAACTGCCGGTTCTGTTTGGGAAAGAACTGCATGAATTCCTGTAAATTCGGTGCCATCTCCGAGGGAGAGGTGCGGATGCATATCGATCCCACTAAGTGTAAGGAGTGTGGCATGTGTGCCAAGGAGTGCCCTTACAGCGCCATCGTGCACCTGGAGCGTCCCTGCAAGAAGGCTTGCCCCGTAGGTGCCATCAGCTATGACGAGTACGGTCTCTGCAAGATCGATGAGAGCAGGTGTATCCAGTGCGGACACTGTATCCACAGCTGTCCTTTCGGTGCCATCGCCTCCAAAACCTATCTGGTACCCATTATCCGGGAGATCCTGGCAGGAAAAGAAGTGATCGCCATGTGCGCTCCTGCCACGGAGGGACAGTTTGGGGAGGAGATCTCCATGGCATCCATCCGGGAAAGCTTAAAAGAATTGGGCTTTGCCGATATGGTGGAAGTGGGCCTCGGCGGCGATATGACCGCTGCCTATGAGTCCGAGGAATGGGCGAAAGCCAAAAAGGAAGGACGGAAGATGACCACCTCCTGCTGTCCTGCCTTTATCAACATGCTGAGAAAGCATTATCCCGACGTGTTTGAGAACAATATGTCCAATACCGTATCCCCCATGTGTGCCATTTCCAGGTACTTAAAGGCCACACGGCCGGGCTGCGTTACCGTATTTGTGGGGCCTTGTATCGCAAAGAAGGCGGAAGCCCAGGATGAAACCGTTGCGGACAATGCGGATTACGTTATCACCTACGGAGAAATGCGGGCACTTCTCAGGTCCAAAGATGTGGAATTAAAGCCGGTGGAAGATCCCTATCAGGAAGCCTCCATCTTCGGCAAGAAGTTTGCGAGCAGCGGCGGCGTTGCGGCAGCAGTCATCGAGTGCATGAAGGAGCGGGGAGAGGATACCTCCGACATCAAACTGCTGGCCTGCCACGGTGGTGCAGACTGTAAGAAAGCCATCCTGATGTTAAAGAGCGGAAAACTGGATGCGGACTTCGTGGAAGGCATGATCTGTCCCGGCGGCTGCGTGGGCGGCCCTTCCAGACATAAGACAGAGCTGGAGATCACCAAAGCAAGAAATACGCTCCTTGAGAAAGCGGATGGCAGAAAAATCCTGGAAAACCTGAAGGATTACCCCATGGACAAATTCTCCATGTACCGGGACGGACACTAAAGCCTTTCCAAAAAGTTAATACTTTGTTTATGGATATTGGTCAACGTATTTGCTATACTCAAGGTGTAATCCCATCTTTGACACCTAAAAAGCCGGAAACCCAGTATACATCTAGGATTCCGGCTATATTTTTTTCTCGTGAAAAGCGTAATGTTGCGTAAACTTGTTAGAAAAGGAAGCCTTGCCTGCGGCAAGCCTCTGAAT
>JAFUUM010000422.1 GCA_017477805.1 Lachnospiraceae bacterium | reverse complement strand
TTCCGTTTCCGTCTCGGTTTCTAAAGTAAGTTCCGGAAGGAGATTTTCTGTAAGACTCTCCACGGATGTCGTGAGGGTTCCGGATTGTCCCGCAGCCTTTTCTCCGGCAGTCCCTTTTTCCCCGGGACGAAGTTCCGTAAAGTCATCCTCTCCTGCATTTTCCGGATATGTCCCCCGGCTGTCCTGCAAAGATAAGGCCCCCACATTATGGAAGACGATCTCCTCTCCATCCATCCTGACGCTCATGCCCTTTGCATCGGAAACCAAAAGGGCCATTGACGTCACCTCATCCCGATAGGGCACGGAATCCGAATACCAGGCCGTGATCTCTTCCGTATAATCCCCGTCAAACAGGCTTTCCAAAGAAAAGGCCGGGAATGTTTTCAGTTCTCTTTTTTCGCTTTCGGAATAATAGGTTCGTCCGCAGACATTCAATGCCACCGCCATGGCAAGAAAGGCGCTGAAAACGAAAGCGATGTAAAACTTAGACCACTTCATATGCGGCTTAAAACCTCGTGTACAAAAAAGGATGATTTGTGGCGCCCACCAAAAGAACGGTGGAAATCAGTAATAACGCCACGGATAAAACTGCTTTCAGGACTGTGAAAAACCGGCCCTGTGTTTTGGGAAACCGGAAACAGAACAACACCGCGACCCCCAATAAAAACATATTTTGGGTAAGGAGGGCTCCCGCCAGATAATCCTCCGGCGAATAATGCGCAAAATCCGAAAGGATCCGGAAAAAGTGCCCCATCTTAGAGAAATCTTCAAAGTAAAAGATCCCCCATCCAAGTACAACAAGCAAAAGACTGATGAGCCGGAAGACAAATCCGATGATACCGCCCCGCTCCGTCTTTTTTCCCCGAAACAGGATGATACGTTCCAAAAGGAGCAAAATGCCAAAATACAGGCCCCAGATCAGGAAGTTAAAAGAGGCGCCGTGCCAAAAACCAGTGAGGCCCCAGACGATGAGGATATTCCGAATCCACCTGAGCTTACCGCACCGGTTACCTCCAAGCGGGATATACACGTAATCCCGGAAAAACCGCCCCAGAGTCATGTGCCAGCGTCTCCAGAAATCCGTCACGCTGCGGCAAAGATAGGGATGATCGAAGTTCTCCGGAAAAGAAAAGCCCATGCACCGGCCCATACCGATGGCCATATCGGAATACCCGGAAAAATCAAAATAGATCTGCAGGGAAAAGGCAAGCAGTCCCAGCCATGCCATTCCCGGTGTCACCAGAGAAAGATCCCCGCCCAGGGTCTGCTCCGTGAGGGAGGATAACTGATCGGCAATGATCACCTTTTTGGAAAGACCGATGATAAATCTCTGCATCCCCTCCGCAAGATCCACGGATGTTACCTTTCGGCTTCGGATCTGCACGGAGATCTCGGAATACCGGACGATGGGTCCCGCGATCAGTTGAGGGAACATGATGATGTACAACAAAAGGTCAAAGAACTTCTTTTGCGGCTCATACCGCCCCGCCTTGACATCCGCCAGATAGGAAATGGACTGGAAAGTAAAGAAGCTGATACCGATGGGAAGGCGGATACTCGTGACGGGAAGATCCACTCCAAGGGAAAGGATCCCGGGAAGGACCATGTTGCCGTATTTGAATACCGCAAGTCCGAGCAGTGTGAGGATGATGCCAAGAACTTCGAGATGCGCCCGTGCGCACACATAAGCGATCAGTACGCAGAATAAGAGTAACAAAATGTACACCGGCTCTCCCCAGGCATAAAACAACAGGGAAAACAGGATCAGGACCGTATTCGAAAGTGCTGTGGTTTCTTTTTTATGCTCAATGGCGTAAGCGATCCCGTACAAAATACCGAATACGGGAAGGAACACGTATATAAAAAACAGATCGGCAAATATCATGAAATGTCATTCCTCAATAAAATTGAATACCAGCCTATACTATGTTATATTTTATGCGTAAAATCAAGCCTTTTGAGGCTATCCAAGGGGATAAACGTTATGTTTCAGAATACAGATCAGAATAATGAACAATACGATATTTTATGCACGGGCATGGCCCTTGTAGACTCCATCATCAAAGGCTTTGATCCCGAGCCCATCTCCGCTTCCGGCTACCGTGCCGCATCCGGCTCCTTAAACGTGGGCGGTGAAGCAGTGAACGAGGCCGT
>JAFUUM010000421.1 GCA_017477805.1 Lachnospiraceae bacterium | reverse complement strand
CCTCTCTGGCCTGCTCAAATGCGCATCTGAGCAGTTCGTTTTTGCTGATGACTTCTTTTCTGGACATATACCCCACTCCTCCGTGTAATTGCAAAATAACTTTCATTTACGTTAGAAAACGTACGTTATTATCTTAATAAAAAATGCATGGTAATGTCAACAAAAATACGCAAAAAAAGTAAGAAAAAAAGAAGAACGGATCCGCTGATTCAGCGGGGTTTCCGTTCTTCTTTATGATCTTAGGATATACTTTCGGGAATTAAACGGGATATGCTCCGTTTTCGGTGTCTGCAGATGCAAGATCCACCTTCTCTTCCTGCGCCTGACGATACTTGAAGAAGTCCATGGCAACCTGAGGGAACAGAGCGTAGCTCAGTACGTCCTCATCCTGCTTCTTGAATTCCTTCATCTCTGCTTCCAGAGATGCAAGCTCGGGCTCGGTATGTCCGGTAGCTTCTGCGGAACGAGCCGTAGAACGCTTCTCGCCGGGGATAACCTTGTTGATGACTTCTTCGTTCATAGGCTTAACGGTCTGACCGTAGTTACCTCTTAAGAGATCCTTGAACTCACCGGTAGCCATCTTGTATCTCTCGCCCATCAGGACGTTGAAGATAGCCTGAGTACCAACGATCTGGGAAGAAGGAGTAACCAGAGGGGGCTCACCGCAGTCCTTACGAACTCTGGGGATCTCCTCCAGTACGTCATTGTTTCTGTCTTCTGCATTCTGCTCCTTCAGCTGGCTAACCATGTTGGAAAGCATACCGCCGGGAACCTGATACAGCAGAGTCTTGATGTTAACGCCCATAACCTTGGGATTTAAGAGGCCGCTTGCAAGGCACTCATCCTTGTAAGGTCTGAAGTAATCTGCGATCTTGGCAAGGATCGTCTGATCCAGACCGGTATCGTATTCGGTACCCTTAAAGGTCTCAACCATAACTTCGGTAGCGGGCTGGGAAGTACCCAGAGCGAAAGGACTGATCGCGCAGTCGATAACGTCTACGCCTGCCTCTACTGCCTTCAGATAGGTCATGGAAGCAACACCGGAAGTATAGTGAGTGTGCAGCTGGATGGGCAGCTTGGTGTTCTCTTTCAGAGTCTTAACCAGTTCTGCAGCCTTATAAGGTACGAGCAGACCTGCCATATCCTTGATACAGATGGAATCTGCACCCATCTCTTCGATCTGTTTTGCTACTTTAGCCCAGTACTCAAGGGTGTAGGCATCACCCAGGGTATAGGAAAGAGCGATCTGGCTCTCGCCACGGCCTTCCTGAACTTTGATCTTGTTGGTCGCATCTACTGCAGCCTGCAGGTTACGAAGATCGTTCAGACAGTCGAAAATTCTGATAACATCAATACCGTTAGCGATGGACTTCTCAACGAAAGCATAAACCACATCATCCGCATAAGGACGATATCCGAGGATGTTCTGTCCTCTGAAGAGCATCTGCAGTTTGGTATTCTTAAATCCGTCTCTTAACTTTCTCAGTCTTTCCCAGGGATCTTCGTGCAGGAAACGAAGGGATGCATCAAAGGTAGCTCCGCCCCAGCACTCTACGGAATGGTAACCGACTTTATCCATGGTTTCTACGATGGGCAGCATCTCATCGGTAGGCATTCTGGTAGCGATCAGAGACTGATGTGCATCACGCAGAACGGTTTCTGTAATGCCAACCGGCTTTTTTACTATTT